>CBJLVJ010000303.1:0-4799 GCA_966426465.1 uncultured bacterium
CATGCGCGATACGGTGCTATGGGTCTGGCTGACATAGCGCTCGCGCCAGCCGTACGCGCGCAGCAGCCTGGCCCGTTCGATAACGCTCGTATCGGCAGACACCACCGCGCCCGCGTCGCCGAGCGCGCCAAGGTTCTGGGTGGGGTAGAAGCTGAAGGCCGCCGCGTCCCCGAAGGTGCCGACCAGCCGGCCGTCGTAGCGGGCGCCGTGGGCCTGGGCGCAGTCCTCGAGCACCTTCAGGCCGCGCCGGCGCGCCCGCTCCAGCATCGGGCGCATGGCCGCCGGATGACCGTACAGATGGACCACCAGCACCGCCCTGGCTCGCGCGGTGGCGCGGCCTTCGACCTCGTCGGGATCGAGCGTGTGCGTCCGCGGGTCAACGTCGCAGAACACCGGCCGCGCGCCAGCCGCGACCACAGCCGCCACAGGTGGCACGCCCGCATTGGCCGGCACGAGCACCTCGTCCCCAGGCTGGATGCCCAGCGCGCCGAGACCGATGCGCAGCGCGTCCGTACCCGAACCAACTCCAACCGCACGCATGTCGGGCCCGTGATACGCCGCGAACTGGCCCTCGAACTCCTCGAGCTCTGGTCCCATGAGGAACCAGCCGCGATCGAGCACCCGTGCCACGGCTGCGTCGAGCTCGGGGCGCACGAGCTGGACACCGGGCGCCAGCACGTTGAACGGCACCCTGCGCGGGGGAGCGTGAAGGCTCATACGACCGCGGCCGGTCGCGCTGGCGGCTTGGCCCAGTACTGGGCGCGATGGGCGCGGTAGAAGGCGATCGTACGAGCCAGGCCCTCGCGAAGGTCGACCTGTGGCCGCCACTTCAAGACCCGTCGAATCTTGCGGTCGTCGATGTAAATCGAGCCGATATCGATCGCCTTGCGCTCGGGGGGAAACGGCACGAGTCGGTAGGAGCCAGCTCCGGTGACCTCGACCAGCAGCTCGGCCAGCGCGCGCAGACTGACAGGCTCGATCGCGCCAACGTTGAAGACCTGGCCATTGGCCGCATCGTTTGCGCCGGCCATCAAAAACGCGTCGACGACGTCGTCGACGAAGGTGAAGTCGCGCAGCTGCAAACCGTCGCCGAAGATGGTGATCTCTTCGTTGTCCATGACCTGACGAATCAACCAGCCGAGGGCCGTCTGGCGGTCGTTTTTGACCAGCATCCTGGGCCCGTAGGTATTGGTGAGCCGCAGCACACTGGTGCGAATGCCGTACACGTTGTTGTAGAGGACGTGATACCGCTCACCAGCCAGCTTGTTGATACCGTTCACGTCGACCGGGCTGGGCGCCTGTCGCTCGTCGACCGGCAACAACTCCTCGGGTACTCGGCCGTAGATCTGGCGCGTGCTGGCGAAGACGACCCTGGTCTCAGGCGCGATCCGACGGCACGTATCGAGCAACGCCAGCTGGCTACGACAGTTGATCTCCAGGTCCGTAAACGGGTCCTGCATGGAATCGATATGGCTGACCTGCCCCGCCAGATTGAAGATCACGGCCTGATTGCGGACCAGCCGCTCCATGGCCAGCAGGTCGCGCACGTCCACGGTGCGCACTGACAGGTTGGGGTGATCCTGGACAGGCGCGATGTTGAATGGGTTGCCGCCAGTCTCCGGGATCAAGCTGTCGACGACGGTGACCCGCGCGCCAAGCTGAACCAGGCGGATGGCGACATTCGAGCCGATGAAGCCGAGGCCACCGGTGACCAGAACGCGCTTGCCCTCGTACAGGGCCTTCATAGGCTCGATCGGGGTGGTGTGGCCGCGCCAGAGATGTCTCGACGTGGCAGCAGCTTGAGCTTGAGCCATAGCCCGCTCAGCTCGAGGAGCGTGCGCGCCACCCTGCCGAAGTTGAAAAACTGGCTCTGCCCGTAGGCACGATGGTAGTGATGCACCGGCACCTCGAGGACCTTGAAGCCGCCCTGCTCGATGCGCGTCATCATTTCCACGGTAATGCAGCCGCTGTTGCTGTGTAACGGAAAGCTTTCCATGACGTGCCGCCGGAAGAGGCGAAAGTCGCAGTCGACGTCGCGCAGGTGCAGCCCGAACCACCACCTGACAAAGTGGTGGTAGGCCCGTCCAATGAGCTTGCGATGCAGCGGATCGTGCCGCTCGATTTTCCAGCCCTGGACCACGTCGACCTCCGGACCGAGATGCCTGTACAGCAAGACCAGCTCGGCAGGGTCGTACTGTGCGTCTCCGTCCGTGTAAAAGATCAGGTCCTTGGTAGCTTCGGCGAACATGCTGCGCAAGTTGCCACCGTAGCCACGATTGGTTGAGTGGTGGAGCACGCGCAGGCGCGGGTACAGGCCCCGCAGCTCCTCGAGGATCTCGGCAGAGTGGTCCGAGCTGGCGTCGTCGCCGACGATGATCTCGTAATCATCTGTCAAGCCGCGCAGGGTCCGGTCGGCCGTGATGACGATGCTGGCGATCGTGCCGGAATCGTTGTAGCAGGGGAAAAAGGCAGTGATGGACGGGCGTGGTTCCACCATTTACGCCGCTGGGGGCCAGGCGACGGCGGCCGCCAACGATTCGACGCCCAGACGCTGTCCGGTTACCCGCTCCACAAGCTCTGACCAAGCATAGCGGGCGCCAGGCATGAACAGCTCTCGCTTGACGTAGTCCCCTGATCTCGGCCGCCCCTCCCACCAGCCGCCCAGGTCGGCGTCCATCTTACGCGTGAGCTGGGCGGAGAACAATCTTCCCAGCAGATACTTCTGGTAGTACACGGGCGCCGTGGCGACGTGCACCTTGGCGGCCCAGTCCGGCGCATCGCGGCCATCGGGCCTGGGAACCTGCTGATAGCGCTCCTCGAGGTCCCACCACAGGTGGTTGAGGTCGCCATCCGGATCGGCGTAAAAGGCGCGCTCGAAGTGGACGATGGTCAAGCACCAGCGTACGAAGGCCAGGAGTGAGGCGGTGTCCTGGGCGGCAAGCCGTGGCGCAAGGGTGGCCGCCTCGGACGAGGTCAGACCGACCATCTCACTGAGCCAGCCCGGGTGTCTGGTCGGCTGTTCGCAGAACATCGCGAAGCCTTCGTTGAGAAAGCCTTGCGGATCGTCGCGCAGGTCGTATGGCAGCTCAGTGCGGTCAATGCCGTCCTGGTAGATGGTGTGCCCGAGCTCGTGCAACAGCGTGCTCATCCAGCGCGCATTGGGCTCCACGTTCAGAAACGTACGTACGTCGCCTTCGCGGTCGATATCGACGGCGTAGGCGTGCTGGTTCTTTCCCTTGCGCGGGTACAGGTCGCTGCGCGCGAGGATGGCGTCGATGTTGCGGAAGCCGAGGCGGCGATAGGTGTCGGCGGCCAGGCCCACCACGTCGCGCTCGGCGTAGAGCGGATCAGCCGGCGGAGCAAACACCTCGGGCGCTTCCTGGAAGAAGGGATCGCCGTAGTGCCAGGGGCGCAGATCACCAGGGGCAATGTTGAACCGTTCCGCGAGGTGGCGGTCGAGGTCCGCTTTCATCGCTTGGAAGGGTCGCCGGGTGGCGACCTCGACCTCTTCGAGGGTGCGCATCAGTCCATCAGGATCGAGCTCGTCCAGCAGCAGCTGGGCGTACCAGTAGTTTTCGAAGCCGATCGCGCGGGACGCCTCGTTGCGCATGTGCGCCAGGCGGCGGAGATCTTCGGCGACTACGCCACCAATTTGCTTGCGCGCCTCCCAGGCAGTCCTGGCGTGGTCGGAGTCGCGCGCATCGCGCAGCACGTCTTCCAGCTCGTTGTCCGCGGCCGCGTGGCCGTCGAACCGCGCTCGAAACGTGCTGTAGGTCTCCTGCATCTCGGCTTCCGCGCTGGTAATGCGGTCGAGCACGTCAACCGGCGCTTGCCTGGACCGGTACGCGCGCTCCAGGCGTTCGAGTCGACGCCGCGTCACTGCGTCGCAGTCAGGCGACTGCAGCAGTCGTGACAGACGGGTGTAGGCAGCCAGGCGGGAATAATGGCGTGTCACGGCGCGGTCGGCACGTTCCATGCGCTGGTAGTCACCGCGTCGGCCGGACAACGATGCCGTCCACCAGGCCAGGCTGGCACGGGTCAATGCGCGACGCGCCCATGCTTCCTCTTGGGTCAGAAACCGCTCTGCGCGGCCATTGGTAGATGCAGTGGGCATATAGACGTAAGTGATTGGATTTTACGAGCAGGATAGAGTAGCGGCAGCGGATGGTCCGCTTTAGACGGCGGCTGTTGGGCCTCCTGGTACCACTCGCGATCGTGGCGGTGATTGGCGCTTCCGCGGTCCTGTGGCTGGACCAGCAGAGCGCGCGTGCCCGCCTGGCGGAGGCACAGCTCCAGCCTGCCCTGGCTCGAGCCCAGGCCGCCGAAGCGCGCGCCGTGCGCGCTGAAGCAGCGCTGACGGCGGTCGCTGAGCAGCGCGTCGCCGAAGCCGCCGCGACCGCGACCGCTGTGGCCACAGTCAACGAGCCGCAGCGCGCGCTGGAGCGCGACCTGGGCCGGCTCTTCGCGGCCTTTCAGGACCCAACCGGTGCAGGCTACGAACAGCTTTCGGACTACTTCGCGCCGGACGCACTACGGATCGTGCGAGCCGAAGCTGATTATTTGCGCGGCTCTGGCCGACATCTCGGGGGCGCATCGACTTTCAGCGTGGACGCATCGCCAACCCAGCAGGTCGCTCCAGACCGCGCCCAGGTGCACACCATCGAGCGCTGGCTGTATGACGAGCGCGACGACTCGGATGTTCGCCAGCGGTGTTTCGTCGAGGAGAGTGATCAGACCTACACGCTCAGGCTGACTGGCCAGGTCTGGATTGTGGACGAGTTCCAGCTCGGCGGTACGCG
>CBJLVJ010000304.1:0-4797 GCA_966426465.1 uncultured bacterium
GCTCGGCATGAGCTCAGCCCTGCTGCTGGTAGACCTCCGGATTGGCGAACGACGGTAATGGCGCGTGTCGTATGCCGGCAAATAGGTTCTGCGCGGCGATGCTGGCCATTTTCCCGCGCGTGGCGAACGATCCGGAGGCGATGTGCGGTACCACCAGGCAATTGGGCAAGGTCAACAATTTGTGATTGCCGGGCAGGGGCTCAGGCTCCGTGACGTCGAGCGCCGCCGCGCCGATAACACGTTTCTTCAGCGCGTCGTACAGCGCGTCCGGGTCCACTACCGGGCCACGTGACGCATTGATCAGCACCGCGGACCGCTTCATCTTGCCGAACGTCTCGGCATTCATCATGTGGTGCGTCTCGGGCGTGAGATTCACATGGAGCGTCACGAAGTCACTCTGCGACAACAGCTCATCCATCGATACGCGTCGCGCGCCCAACCTGGCTTCCTCCTCCGGGCTGGCCGGATACACGTCATAGTACAGAACCTGCATATCGAATCCGCGAGCGCGCTTGGCAATCTCGCGCCCGATACGTCCGAAGCCGACGATGCCGATGGTCGCATGGTGGACGTCCGGACCGAGGAGCAACAACGGGCCCCAGGTTTTCCAGCGGTCCTGACGGACGTAGTCATATCCCTCAGGGATGCGGCGCGCGGCGGACATCAGCAAAGCGAAGGCAGCATCAGCCGTTGTTTCGGTCAAGACGCCGGCGGTGTTGCCGACGGCAACGCCTCGCCGCGTGCAGGCGGGCACGTCGATGTTGTCGTAGCCGACCGCGTAGTTGCTGACAACCTTGAGCTGCGACCCGGCTCGGTCGAGCAGCTCGTCGTCAACCCGGTCCGTGAGCAGCGCCAGGAACCCGTCGACACCTTCGACGCGCCGCAGGAGCTCCTGGCGATCGGGCGGGAGCTCGTCCTGCCAGACGTCGGCGTCTGTCTGGGCGATGATCGGCTGGAGTCCCTCGTCCGGGATGATCCGCGAGACGAACACGCGCGGCCGTGTGTCGGACGTCATGGGGTCATCGTAGCCTCACGCGGTCGCGCTTCTCACCACCAGCCGGCGGGCATCACGCGTGCGCGCGAAGCGAACCGTGAGTCGACCGTCGGCGTAGTCCCAGGCGCGTGTGGCGGAGCCATCGAGCGTGACCTCGCTGGGCCGCTCGAGCCCGCGAAGGTCCACCTCAAGTGTCTGGGACGGCGGGGCAAACCCGCCTTCAGGTGCGTCGAAGATCAGCTCGACCTCGCTGGCAGTGCTGCACCGCACCTGCGTTCGAGCGTAGCTTCCGCGCTCGTAGCCATAGCCGTCGCCCTCATCTTCGTACAGCTCTGCGGAGCCCTCGCCGGATGGTACGACAAAGACGAGCCACGTCAGTGGGTCAGGCTGGCGCTCGCCGTCATAGGCCATCTCCGGCCACAGCGGGATTGGCGTGTTGGCGCGAACGTAGATGGCCGGCCGGCCGAGGGGCGCGTGCGCGAGGACGTGCGCCGGACCCCGCAAGCGCTCGCCGCTCCAGAAGTGCACCCAGGTGCCACCAGGCAGGTACACGTGGCGATACTCCACCCCCGGCCGAGCAATGGGCGCAACCAGCAGCGCTCGGCCGACGAGAAACTCGTCGTCAGTCGTGTACGTCGCGGGATCATCCGGGTACTCGAACAGCAGGGCACGTAGAATTGGCGCCCCGGTGCGGTGGGCCTCCTCGAACAAGGTGTACAGATACGGGATCAGTCGCTGGCGCAGCAACAGCATCGAGCGAATCTGCGATTCGTACGGCTCGCCGAACGCCCACGGCTCCTGCGGCCGGGTATTCCATGCGGAGTGGTTGCGGCAGAAGGGCTGGAAGATTCCGAACTCCGTCCAGCGGGCCAGCAGCTCACCCGTGGCGTCACCGGAGAAGCCGCCGATATCGACGCCGACCCAGGCATACCCCGACAGTCCGAGGTTCTGGAGCTGGGGCATGCTCATCCACAGGTGCTCCCACCAGGAGGTATTGTCGCCTGTCCAGTGCAACGCGTAACGCTGGAGTCCAGCAAACCCGGCGCGCGAAATCACCAGGGGACGCTGCGCCGGCCTCAGCTTGCGAAAGCCCTCGTGCGTGGCGCGCGCCATGAGCTGGCCGTACAGGTTGTGGACCTGGGCGTGCAGCACGGCACTGCCCTCGCCGTGATGCGCCACGTCGGCCGGCAGCGTCTGGGGCGTGGGGACGAACACCGTAGGCTCGTTCATGTCGCACCAGATACCGGCCACACCCACGTCGAGCAGCGCCGCGAGCTGGGCTCCCCACCAGTCGCGCGTTCGCTGATTGGTAAAGTCCGGAAAGGCGCACAGGCCCGGCCACACCACGTTGCGGTATTCCTGGCCAAGAAACGTCCTGCAGAACAGGTCCGCGTCGCGTCCCTCGCGGTACGGCCTGTAGCGCTCGTCAACTTTGACGCCTGGATCGAGGATGGTAATCAGCTTGACGCCAATCTCGCCGAGCTGGTGGACCAGGTCCGCGGGATCGGGAAAGCGCTGCCCGTCCCACGTGAACACCCGGTAGCCATCCATATAATCGATGTCGAGGTACACCGCGTCGAGCGGAATCCGGCGCTCGCGGAATTTGCGCGCAACGGCGACGAGCTGGTCCGCGGTCTTGTAACCCCAGCGGCTCTGGTGGTTGCCGAGCGCCCAGCGTGGCGGCAGCGGAATGCGGCCCGTCAGCTGCGTATAGCGCTCCAGGACCGCGCGCGGTGTCGGACCGGCGAAGAGGTAGTAGATCAGCGGCCCACCATCAACCGCGAAGCCGCATCGGTGCGGATCCTCGTTGACCAGGTCGAACTCGAGCCGATAACTACTGTCGACGAACATCCCCCAGGCGCGACCGTCGTGTACCGCGAGCACGAACGGCACCGATGTATACATGTTGTTGAGCGCTGCCGTGTGTTGCGTCGGTGGATCGAAGTTCCAGAAGATCTGCCTGGACTGCGTCTTATCGAGCCCGCCGGTCCGCTCGCCGCAGCCGAAATAGTGTGTCCCCGGCACGTGGCGCTTGTAGACAATCGCCGGCGAGCCAAGCGGGTCCACTACTCCCGCGGCAGCCGGTGCAAGTGGGATGAAGCCCATGCCGAGCTGCTCGTCGTCGCATGCAAATTCCCGTTCGGGGTCCTGGAAAGTGATCCGGAGTGGATCCAGCGTCACCCGCGCCGTCGCGCGCGATGTTTCGACGCGAACTTCGTGGGTGTCGACGGCGATACGCGCCTCGGCGGTGCTCCACGCGACGTCCGGCACTGCCTCCGAGCGATAGTTGCATGGCTGCCCACCACCGAACAGCCCTACCCGGAAAAGGTCGTCAGCGAGCGCGGTGACCTCGACGGCAGCGCTTCCGACCTGCAGACGAACCGCGCTGGCTGTCTGCTCCGCGAGCTGGGCGGCGCCAAGTGACTCGAACGCCGGCACCGCGTCCGGGGGAGCCTCGAACTGCACGAAATAGGTGCTGCGTCGCATACCCTCGCATCCTACCCGTGCCTGGGAGCGAGGCCGAGCTTCTGGTTGCAAACTGCGGTCGGGCGGTGTACGTAGTAAAGATATGGGACGACTGGCATTTCTCCTGGTTGCAGCGGGGCTGCTGGTTCTAGGAGGCGGGGCGGCCGCCGTATACGCGCAGACAACATCGACGGTTGTCATGCGCGAATTCGAATTCGATCCGGCCAACGTGAGGGTCTCGCCCGGGCGTGTGACGTTCACCCTCCAGAACGCTGGACAATTCCCGCATAACCTGCACATCGAGGGCAACGGCGTGTCCGAGGACGTGAAAACGGACGGCCCGGTCGCTGGCGGCGAGAGTTTCACAGGGGCTGTAACGCTTGCCGCGGGTACCTACGAAACCTGGTGTCCCGTCGACGCGCACCGCGAGCGTGGCATGGTCGGCAGCCTGACGGTGGTCGCGGCTGGCGCGGCTGGCGCGGGTGGCGCGGGTGGTGGCGGCGGCGCTGCCGTCCAGGTGCCCTCGGCACTTCCACGCACCGGTGACGCGGACGGCCCGCTGCCTCTCGCATCAGTAAGCATCGCGGCAGGTCTGATCCTGGTAGCCGGCGGTCTGGCGCTGCGTCGGCGAGCGGGCGCACACCGCTAGCGAGTCAGATTGGCACGGGCGGCGTATACTGCCGTCCGCGCATGCCTGCCCGCCGTCCTTACGCGAGCCGCGGCATCGCGCGACGCGCGACGACACGGCGGGCTGGCAGGTCCGTCCCGCTCGGCCGCGCACTCTCGCTGGTGGCGATCGTTGGTCTGATGGTCACCGGCGTCGTGTGGATCGCGAGGCCCTTCGGCGTATTTTCCGAGCGGGCAGCGGCGCCTGGCTTCAGAGCGGTCGCTGGTCAAGCGCTGGTGACCGCTGGTGCCGACGCTGACGAGGTTGTCGGAGCGGCTACCTCAGGTCAGCCCACCACGGGCCAGTCGCCACGTGTGACCACCACGCGCCAATGGGACTCGGCGGCGCCCGGCATAGTTCTGGATCCGCTCCTGGCCGGCCGATTGGACCAGGCGCTGCTGGGCGTCGACGGGCACATCGGAGTCGCAGTCAAAGATCTGGGGAGCGGCCGTGGCGCGGCACTGAGCGGCAGCCTGGAGCTGCCGGCCGCCAGCCTGTACAAGCTGCCGGTGCTCTATACCGTGTTCGACGTCGGCCTGAGCATGACCGAGGATCTGCCGATCAGCGAGGAAGCGCTGTCGTACGACGCGGGCACGATGGAGCTGGGCGCCGGCGAGACGCTCACCGTCGCCGAAGCCCTCGAACGCATGGTGACGTTGAGCGACAACAC
>CBJLVJ010000305.1:0-4789 GCA_966426465.1 uncultured bacterium
CGCAAATACAGGTTGACGTTCCACGTGCCGCCGACGTTCCACTCTCGCCCTGCTGGTACCGGGTCTGAGGCGAAGATGGTCACGCCAGAGGCATCGGCCAGACTGACCGGGGCGTTTTTCGCGGTGGTATGCGCGGAAAGCTCGGCCAGCGTGCCTGTCGGAGCAGTCGCATTGATCAGATGCACCGTGGAGGTCGGGACACTCGTCGTCGCCGCGTGCAGGTAGGTCGTGGTCGCGAACGGATCAAAGGTCATCACGGACCAGGGCGTTTCCGAGACCGCGCCGCCGGGCCACAACAGACCCGCCATGAACGAATCCATGGCTGGCGGAGTGCTCTGAACTGGACTCAGCACGGTGTACGACGCCCTGGCTGGGGTATTCGCGGCCAGCGCCGCGTGTGGCCACGTGATGATGGTCGTGGCGCCGGCCTCGGTAATGGTGCCGCCGCCCGCGTTGACCACCGTCCAGGTGGAAGGGAAGCTATCGGCAAGCCAGGCTTCGCCGAATGCCACGGCGCTGGTGGTGGCGACCTGGACGCCGACCAGGCTGTCGGGCGGTACGCCGTGCGGAGTCACCCCCTTACCGGACAGCGCTCGTGTGAATGTGGCAGTCGGCGCAAGGATGTCCAGGGCCACGGTGGCCGACGCCGTTGGCGCGACGGCCGGTGGTGGCGGGCTGCCGGATGCCGTCAGGGCGACGGTCACAGTGCCAGGGCTGGCGCTGGAGGACACCTCGACGTCGAGCGTGCTGGTGGCGGTCCCACCCCCGGGTGCTGGCGAAACGCTGGCCGGCGAGAACGACGTCGTGACGTTTGGCTCGACTGCCGCGGCAGACAGCGTGACCGCGTCCGCGGCCGTGCCCTCATTGGTCACGGTGATCGTGTAGTGCGCGGTTGCGCCCAGGGCGACCGAGTCACGAGAAGGCGAGGCAGAGACAGCCAGAGCATAGACCGGCGTCGGCGTGGTGGTCGGTGTCAACGTTGGCGTGAGCGTGCCAGTCGGCGTCGGCGTGGCTGTGGGCGTCGGCGTCGCCGTCACGCCTGGCGTCGTGGCTGGAGTTGGCGTGTCGGTCAGCGAAACCGCCGTCATGGTCAGCAACGCCTCGGCAGCGGTTGGCGTCGTGAGCCCGGCCGTACCCGACACGGTGGGTGATCCGGCTGTGCGAATCGGGGTGCCTGAAGCGACAACCGTGGGTGTAGTGGATCCAACTGGTGTGATTGTGGTAGTGACCGCCGGTATGGTGGGCGTTCCCACGAGCGGCACACCGACGGTCCCGGTGGATACGGCCGTCACTGACCCGGTTAGCACCGGTGAAAGCTCAACCGTGGCGGTCAACGCGGGCGTGACCTCGGTCGTTGCAGTGAAGGCGGGCGTGACTTCTGTCTTCGGGGTCATTCCCGGCGGTCCCTCGGTCGTGGCCGTCGGTGCGGGCAGCACCACGGTGGTCGGGGTCGGCAGACTCACTGCCGTCGACACCGGAGCGCTGGTGGGCGCCGGTGTGCTCGCCGGTACGGGAATGCTGGTCGGTGCCGGTGCGCTGGTCGGTGGTGGCGCGCTGGTGGGCGCCGGCGCGCTGGTGGGCGCCGGCGTACGCGTCGGCGCAATCGCCGTCACGGCTGGAGCCGCCGGTGCCGACGTGGCGATGGGCGCCGAGGTGTGGGCTGGCGAGGGTCCGGGCGTGTGCTCACCCCTGTCGCCCCGATCGCCATCGGCCCAGGCAGCCCCAGGCCGAAGAAGCGCAACGACCAGCAACAGGCACAGCGCGCCGAGGCTACTTCGCGTGGCAGTTCTCGCAGACGCCCCGGTTGTCCAGCCGCAACAACGAGCTCCGGCTGTTGCCATTCGGTGCGGTAGCCCCGCCCGGCCAGGCTACGGCGCCGGAGTTCTTGCCCATGCTGGCGGTCGTGCCGTGCGCGTAGTGGCAGGTCAAGCACACCATCGAGCGGTTGTCCGGTGAGATCGTCGGCGCGCCGCCAGCGGTGGTGCTGACCGGGAGCGCCAGCGTCGTTGGGAAGGTGTAGCTCAGGCCGTTGAGTGTGGCCCCGGAGGGCGCTTCGATGCGGTGGCGATACGCGAAGATGATGTCCGTGGAGCTGGTTTCGCCGCTTCCGCTCGCCGTGGCGACATAGCGCGTGTGGCAGGCGCCGCACAGGCTGGCGATTTCCCATTGGCCAGCACCGGCGGTCGGTTTGTAGTAGTGCGGGGTCGTGTAGTCCTTCGTCGTCTCGTCCGTCTGGGTCACCGAGACAGGTTTGCCATTGACGGTGGTACGCAGCAGTCGATAGTTCTTGCTGCCGTGTGGATCGTGGCAACTCGTGCAGTACAGATCGAACGGTTGGCCGGGAGTGGCGGTGGTGCTGATCGCGCCCGCGCCCCAGGCCATCGCGGTCGTCGAATAGCCTGGCATGCCCTGGACCTGGTGGATTGAGGTCACCGCCGCGGAGACGGGCGTGCCGCTCAGGGACGTGTCCTGCTTCGCGCTGCTGAAGCCGCCGCTATTGAGGCCCGCGTTCTGGTGCCCAGCGGTGGTTCCACGATAAATCCCGTCGCTGACGTCGATGTTGGAGCCGGTGCCAGTCGGACCATGGCAGGTGAGGCACAGGTTGGTGTTGGCGGCGACGAGGAGTTTCGGAGCGGCCCCCTGATGGGTGCGATGGCAGCCAGCGCAGGCGTCGGTGGTGCCGGTGTATCCGCCGTGCGGTCCGCCGTCAGCGGACGCCACTTGCACGGTAAGCACAGTCAGGGTCAGGCACGTGGCGACGAGGAACGCGAGGCGCACGATCAGCAGGTCTTCTCTCGTCAGTAGGTCCACACCTGGACCCGGTCGTTCTCGCGGTCGGCGACGTACAGCCGTGCGCCCCGATCGACTGCCACGCCGTTCGGGAACTCGAACTCGCCATCGCCGATGCCTTCGTCTCCGATGGTGGCGAGCAGCCGCACACTGTCCGCGCCGTCAGCCATGCTGTAGACCAGGACGTGGTGATTGGTCGCATCCGCGACATACAGCCGTTCCGCGTCGTCGACCGCGACTCCACGTGGCAGACCAAGAGCCGGACCGAAGCCACCCCGTCCGAGCGTCAGCGTCACGCCGGTGCTCGCGCCGACCACCAGCACGCGTCCGTTGTTGCTGTCGGCCACCACCACGCGGCCGTGGCTATCCGCCGCGATACCGTTCGGGTAGGCCAGCCGACCGCTCGCGGCCAGCCAGCTATCGAAGCGTTGCTGGAGCGCGCCATCCGGACCGAGCTGGAGGATTCGGTGGCCGCTTGCCGCGACGTCCGTCACGAGCAGGTTGCCCTCGTTGTCGAAGCCCAGTCCGAGCGGAGCCCAGGTCGTCTTCGCCTCATCCGGATTGCGCACGAAGCCGGTCCATTCGCCCGACGCTGCGTAGACGTCGATTCCGCCTGACTGACGATCCGAGACGTAGACGGCGCCGGTGGTCGGGCTGGCCGCCACGTACACCGGTGTTCGCGTCGCGGGCGTGCTGTCCGGTGGGTTCAGCGCGCCCAGAAAGGCGCCCTGGCGATCGTAGACCCTCGTTTGGTGCTCGCCGTCGCTTTCGGTGACGTAGACCCTGTCGCCCGCGGGCGATACCGCCACACCGAGTGGTCGCCTCGGGCCGTTGATCGAGAACGCGAAGTGAGGCGCGCCGTCGTTGACCACCTTCAACGCGGGCAGCGGCGGCGCCGTCGACCGCGACTGCACAAAGAGCCACGCGGCCGTGCCGATCAGGCCGAGCAGTGCTGCGCCGAGCACGCCCGCCGCGACGAGCAGGTGCTGGCGATGGGGCGACACGTTCACGCGTGCCCGCCCAGTCGACCGACGCCTTGCCGGGCGGCGGTCGAGCCGGAGTCCAGGTCCAATGCACGCTGGTAGTGCGCCCGCGCGTCGCCGACGCGGCCCAGGTGCTCCTCGGCCATCGCCAGCCCGAGATACACTTCGGGGCTGTCGGGCACCTCGGCGGCGGAGGCGGTGAGCGCCGCGGCCGCGTCTGCATAGGCGCCAGCCGAGTAGCTGAGCATCGCCCGCGCCACACGCGCGCGTGCTGGCTGACCGGTCTTGTCGTAGAGGCCGGCCATCTCCTGGTAGACCTCGCTGAAATCGGGCACAAACCGCAAGGCGGACGTGTAGGCAGCCAGCGCCGGCTCGGTCTCGCCTTGCTGCCCGAGGGCCTGCCCCAGCAGGTACAGCGTGTCGGCATTGGTCCGATCAACGTCCAGCGCTGCCTGCAATTCGGCGACGGCCTGCGCCGGCTGGTGACGGTCGAGCTCGATACGGCCCAACAGCTGATGGGCGGCGCCGATCTGCAGACTGGCGTTGGCAATCGGGTTATCGATGTTGCGCTGCAGTACCGCGGTGAGGCGCTCCGCTGCCCGGTCGGTCTGGCCACGGCTGATGGCCGCCTGGGCATACACCAGCACGGCGCCAACCTGCGCGGGCTCCGTGCGCAGCACCTGCTCGGCCTGGCTCATGGCTTGTTCCGCGTCGTTCCTGGCCAGGTAGACGTTGGCGAGCGCAACGCGGAGCTCGGGGTCGCCCGGGCGCTGACGCACTTCGTCTTCGATGACCTGGGTGTCGCGGTCGACCACCGAGACGTTGGGCTGGGCCGAGCGCTGGCTGACCACCATTGCAATCAGAGCGACACTGCCAACCATGAGCAGTACTGCCAGGCAACGGACGCTGAGAAGCAGGGCACGGTCGCTGACGTACATGTGCCACCATCGTCGGGCTGGCCGCGTTACCCCCGGGTGACAGCAGCGCCCCGGCCTGTGAACGGAGTGTTACAGGGG
>CBJLVJ010000306.1:0-4784 GCA_966426465.1 uncultured bacterium
CAGGCTTTCTGGGCAGCTTCGTCGCGCGGCGTCTGGCGGCTCGCGGCGCCACGGCGCTGGTGCGCACCTCGAGTGACGTCTGCACGCTTCCGGCCGGCATGGATCTGTTGCGCGGTGACCTCGACCAGCCCCTTCCACTGGACGACTTCTCCACGCTGGTGTACTGCGCGTCGATGGGCTTCGGCCACGTTCCACCCCTGGTGGAGCAGATGCACACGGTCGGCGTGCAGCGAGCGGTGTTCGTCAGCACCACGGCCATCTTCACCAGCCTGCCATCCAGCAGCCGCGGGGTGCGCATGGAGGCCGAGGCTGCCGTGCAATCCGCCAGCCTGAACTGGACGATTGTGCGACCGACCATGATCTACGGCACCGCGCGCGACCGCAACATCAGCCGACTGCTGCGCTTTCTGAAACGCTGGCCGGTGTTCCCGCTCGTTGGCAACGGGCTGTGGCAGCCGATCTATGTGGAGGACCTGGCCGATGCAGTGGTCGCCGCGCTCGACAGCCCGCGCACGAGCCGTCGCGTGTACAACCTGGCCGGCGCCCAGCCGCTGGCGCTCGCCGACCTGGTGCGCACCGCCGCGCGCGCGGTCGGCCGCAACGTGCACCTGGTGCGCGTGCCCCTGCGAGCCGCCGTGCTGGGCGCCAGGCTGACCCGCATGGTAACCCCCGAGCAGGTCCTCCGCCTCGCCGAAGACAAGGGGTTTTCGTACGCCGACGCCGCGCGCGACTTCGGCTTCGCGCCGCGCTCGTTCGCCGAGGGCGTCGCGCGCGAAGCGGAGGCGCTCGGTCTCAGTCCGCGCCGAACGGCTGCCTTGAAGCACGACTGATGCACACGCCCGTCCGCTTTCCCGCTCACCTGCGCCGCCCGCCCGCCGTTTCATGCAGCTCAGCCTAACGACGGAGCGTCACGCAGGGCGTCACGTGAAAACGCAAAAGCGTCACGCGACCGTCATGGCGGCGTCACAATTTGCCCAACTCGTGCACAATCACTCACCAGATGGTGTCGCGCCGAGCAGCGCTCGTCTTGCATGTCAATGGCGAAGAGCACGAGGTGTTCGTGCCCGTGCACAAGACGCTGCTCGAAGTGCTCCGCGAGGACCTCGACCTCACCGGTACCAAGCACGGCTGCGAGCTGGGCGAGTGCGGCGCCTGCGCGGTGCTGCTCGACGGCGAGCCCATCCTGTCCTGTCTGGCCCTGCCGATTGAATGCCAGGCGCCAGCCAGTATCGTGACCGTCGAAGGGCTGTCCGATGGCGCGACGCCGCATCCGTTGCAGGTCGCCTTCGCCGAGCTGAATGCGGCCCAGTGCGGCTACTGCACGCCCGGCATGCTGGTGACCGCCAGGGCGCTGCTTGACACAAATCCATCACCTACCCGGGCGCAGATCGTCGAGGCGCTGGCGGGCAACCTGTGCCGCTGCACCGGCTATGTGAAAATCTTCGAAGCCGTGGAGCTAGCAGCCGAACGCCTGCGCGCCTCTGCAGCGCTGAACGTATGACGGTATCGACCGAGCCCGAATTCGACGTCGTGGGCACGCGACTCAGCCGGCAGGACGGCCTGCCCAAGACAACCGGCGCCGCGCGCTATGCCGACGACCTGAAGCTGCCGCGCATGGCGTTCTGTCGGCTGTTGCGCGCCACCCGACCTCATGCGCGCATCGTTTCCATCGACACCTCGCGCGCCCGAGCCGCGTCCGGCGTGCTGGCCGTGATCACCGGAGCGGACATGCCCGTCAAATACGGTGTGCTGCCCGTCGGCCAGGACGAGCAGGCGCTGTGCGCGGACAAGGTCCGCTACGTGGGTGACGCCGTTGCCGCGGTCGCGGCGGTCGACGAGGAGACCGCCGACCGGGCGTTGGACCTGATTGACGTGGTCTATGAAGAGCTGCCTACGTATCTGTCGATCGAGGAGAGCCTGACCAGGTCCGGCGAACCGATCCACGAAGGTAAATACGGCAACGCTCACCGCGCGGCGGCGCTCGAGTTCGGCGACATCGATGCCGCGCTGGCCGCCGCCGACCACGTGTTCGAGGACACGTACTTCTTTCAGGGCAATACGCACCTGCCACTGGAGCAGCACGCGTGCGTCGCCGAGTGGAATCCAGCTGGCAAGCTGACCCTGTGGAGCAGCACCCAGTCGCCCCACTACGTCCACAAGGAGCTGGCCAAGGCACTCGACCTCCGCGAGGACCAGGTGCGGGTGATCGCTCCTCCAGTTGGAGGTGGCTTCGGAGGCAAGCTGGAGCTGTTCCAGCACGAGGCGGCCGCGGCCAAGCTGGCCGTGCTGACCGGTCGTCCCATCAAAGCCGCGTTGAACCGCGAGGAGGTTTTCTACTGCCATCGCGGACGCCACCCGGTGCTGATGTGGGTCAAAACCGGCTGGACCAGCGACGGGCGATTGACCGGCATGGATTTCCAGTCGTTCGTCGACGGCGGCGCCTACACCAGCTACGGCGCGGCGTCGCTGTACTACACGGGCGCGCTGCAGACCGTGTGTGAGCACCTGCCTGCGTACCGCTGGCGCGGCGTGCGCGTGCTCACTAACAAGCCGCCGTGCGGGCCGAAGCGCGGCCACGGGACGCCCCAGCCGCGCTATGCGCTGGAGTGTCACTTCGATGCGGTGGCGCAGCGGCTCGGCCTGCCCGTGCTCGAGCTGCGCCGCAAGAACTTCATCGAACCGAACTCCAGGACGGTGAACCACCTGCGCGTCACCAGCAACGGCTTGCGGCAGTGCGTCGACATCGTCGCCCGCGAGTCGCACTTCGACACCCGCCACGGACGACTGCCATTCGGTAAGGGCGTGGGCTTCGCCGTCGGCGCGTATCTGTGCGGCGCGGGCCTGCCGTTGTACTGGAACGACATGCCGCACAGCTCGGTCGATATCCGGCTGGACCGCAGCGGAGTGGTGACCGTCTCGTGCGGCCAGATCGACATCGGCCAGGGCTCCAACTCGATGCTGGTGACGATCGTGGCCGAAGCCCTCGGCTGCAGTCCCGAGCAGATCAGCCTGATTTCAGCCGATACTGACCTGACGCCGATCGACCTGGGCAGCTACTCGAGCCGGGTGACGTTCATGGCCGGTAACGCGGCGATCAGCGCCGCCACCCAGTTGCGCAATGTACTGGTCAACGCGGCCGCGGACGAGCTGGACGTGCCGGTGGATGAGCTGGTTCTGCGCCGCGGGAGCCTGTGGCGGCGCGACGGTCTCGGGGCGAAGCTAACCTTTCCCGAGCTGGTCAAACTGGCCGAGACGCGCAACGGCGCGCTGACGGCGACCGGCAGCTACAAACCACCGAAGCTGGGCGGCCCGTACAAGGGTTCGGGGGTGGGGCCGAGTCCCGCGTACAGCTACTCCGCCTGCGTCGCTGAGGTCGACGTGGACCCCGACACCGGCTGGGTGACGGTGGAGCGAGTGTGGATGGCGCACGATGTCGGGCGCGCGCTGAATCCGGTCCTGGTCGAGGGACAGATCGAAGGCAGCATCTACATGGCGCTCGGCGAAGTGCTGATGGAGGAGCAGGAGTTCCGCGGCGAGCGCGGGCCGCGCGTGCTCGGGGTCCACCGCATCCCGTCGATGCTCGAGTACAAGAGCCCGACGACCTTCGAGACGCCCGAGATCCACTCGTTCCTGGTCGAGACGCTGGATCGCGAGGGGCCATTCGGCGCCAAGGAAGTCGGCCAGGGCCCGCTGCTGCCCGTGATCCCAGCCGTGGCCAACGCTGTCTTCGACGCGGTCGGCGTGCGGATCGACGAGACGCCGATCACTCCCGACAAGGTGCTGCGCGCGCTCGAGGCCCGCGCTGAAGGCAAGCCGCCACGTTTCGGCCCGACGCGTCTCCCGACGTACGCGTTCCCGCGCACGATCAACGTTCCGCCGCCGTGGGCCATGCCTGAAGGAACAGCTAACGGACAGGTCGCCGCCGTCGCGGGCAAGGGCGCCTGAGGTGCTGCGTTTGCCTCAGTTCCAGTACCTCGCCCCGCGCTCGCTCGACGAAGCGGCGGACCAGCTGGCCGAACACGGCGCACAGGCGATGGTCGTGGCGGGCGGAACGGACCTGTATCCGAACATGAAGCGCCGCCAGCAGGAGCCGTCGGTGGTCATCGGACTGCGCGCACTCGCGCCGCTCCGGGCCATCGCCTCGGAAAACGGCGCTCTGCGTATCGGCCCCACCGCCACGCTGCACGACGTCGCCACACACCCGCTTGTGCGAGAGCGTTTCCCGGCGCTGGCCACAGCCGCCGGCCTGGTCTCGACGCCACATCTGCGTCGCATGGGCACCCTCGGCGGCAACCTGTGCCTGGATACGCGCTGCACGTACTACGACCAGAACTACCACTGGCGCAAAAGCATCGACTTCTGCATGAAGAAGGACGGTGCGATCTGCTGGGTTGCGCCCAACAGTCGACGCTGCTGGGCCGTCTCGAGCTCAGATACCGCGCCAGTGGCGGTGGCCCTGCGCGCGCGCCTGACACTGGTAAGTGCCGGCGGCCAGCGCACTGTCGAAGCCGGCGAGCTCTTCCGTGACGACGGCATCGACTACCTGACCCGCCGGCCCGACGAGATCCTGTCGAGCATCGAGCTTGCCGACCACACGGGCTGGCGGATGACATACGAGAAGCTGCGCCGTCGCGGGTCGTTCGACTTTCCGATCCTGGGCGTGGCGGCGGCAGTCAAGCTGAGCGACGGCCTGATCGAGGACGTGCGGCTCGTGCTGGGCGCGGTTGGCTCTTCGCCGGTTGACCAGTCGGACATCGCGCGAGCGCTGGTCGGCACGCGTCCGA
>CBJLVJ010000307.1:0-4756 GCA_966426465.1 uncultured bacterium
AGATCCTCGCCGACACGCTGCACTACCTCACGCTCCAGGACGTGCCGCTCGATCGTGTGTCGGTGGTGTTGGCCTTCGAAGAGCGCGACCCGAGCGCGCCTCAGCGCGCTCGCCGCCTGAGCGCCCGCTTCGCGCCAGTGTTCCAGCACTTTCTCGTCACATTTCACCCCGACCGTGACGGCGAAGTACGCGGCAAGTCCTCAAATCTGACGTGGGCGGCTCGACGCGAGCAGGCCGAGCTGATCGACACGGGCCGTCTCCATCCTGACCACCTGATCGTGACCGTGTGCGACGCAGACTCGCGTCTGCACCAGCGCTACCTGGGCGCGCTCGGGTATGAGGTGCTCAGCCACCCGGATGGATTCCTGCACATCTTCCAGCCGGCCATCCTTTTCTACGCCAACCACTGGCGGCTGATCGCCCCGCTGCGCGCGCTGAACAGCATCTACTCGCTGTGGGAGCTGGCGCGCATGGTGCCCAGCCACCGACTCGTCACCCAGTCCACCTACTCGTTGAGCTGGAAGGCCGTCCACGAGGTCGGCTACTGGGACGTCGACGTCATTCCGGAAGACTCTCATATGTGCTTCAAGGTGCTGTTCCACTACGGGCGGCCGGTCAGAGTCCGTCCGATCTGGCTGCCCGTGTACGCCGACGCGGCCGAGGGCGCCACGCTCGGTCGCACGATGGCCAACCAGTACCACCAGATCCTGCGCTGGGCCTGGGGAGTCTCGGATATTCCGTACGTTGCGCGCGGCGCCTGGCGTGCGCGCAACCTGCCGTGGCACGTGCGCATCATGCGCGTCGTCTGGTACGTCGAGGAGCACCTGATGTGGCCGGCGCACTGGTTCCTGCTCACGCTCGGCGGCATCGTGCCGGCGCTGATCAATCCCGCGTATTCGCATAGCCCGCTGGGCATGTGGCAGGCGAGTCTGGTCTCGGCGATCATGGGCCTGTGCCTGCCGTGCTTGATACTGGTGATCGTCGTGGACTGGCGGCTACGGCCGCAGCATCCGTCCGGCGAGGACCCGGTGGACGTGCTGATCGGCTGGGCGGCGTTCGCGCTCCTGCCGGTGTGCGGCCTGGTCCTGTGCGCGCTGCCCGCGCTCGACGCTCACACGCGGCTGCTGTTCGGGCGGCGCCTGGAGTACCGCGTGACCGAAAAGGTTCCGGTCCAGGCGCACTTCAGGGATCAGCCCAGGGCTCCGGCGTTGAAGCCGGTCCGCCAGGCGGCATCGCTACAGCGCGCCCGATTCGAGCAGCTGCCGCAGTTTGGGGCGTATTCGCCTGGCAGCACGACCGCGGTGACTGATTCGGTCCTTCTCGTCTATCGGGATCTCCGCTAGGGTTCGACCCAGCCGCGGAATACAGAACACCGGGTCGTAGCCAAACCCGCCGTTCCCAGCCGGCGCATGCGCAATCTGGCCGCGCACCTCGCCGCGTGCGTACCACTTGCGGCCATCAGGGTGCCGAAGCACGACCACGCACGCGTACAGGCAGGCTCGCGCATGGCCTGTCTTGCCTTCGAGCAGACGGATCAGCTCGGCGTTCTTGTGGCCGTAGTCGTCGCCCTCCCAGCGCGCCGAATACACACCTGGACCGCCGCCCAGCGCGGCGACGCACAAGCCGGAGTCTTCGGCGAGTGTCAGCAGACCACTGGACTGGCCGTAGGCGTCCGCCTTGAGGACCGCGTTGTCCCGAAACGTTGCGCCGGTTTCGTCGACGTCGAAGTCGATGCCGACGTCCTTCAGGCGCAACAGCTCGAACGGCAGGTCGCCCAGCAGGCCTTGCCACTCGCGCAGCTTGCCGGCGCTGGTCGTGGCAATCAGAAGGCTCGGGCTGTGCGGCACCATCGCCTGTAACGTTACACATGAGCAGCGACGGCCTCGCCGCGGCAGTCCAGGCGCTGCCACCCGGCTGGCAGGGGCGGTTCTTCGAAGCGGTCGACAGCACGCAGGATCAGGCGCGGGCGGCCGCGCTGGGGGGTTCGCCCAGTCGGTCGGTCTTCGTGGCTGATTTCCAGCGCGCCGGGCGTGGCCGCCAGGGCCGCACGTGGTTGGCCGGCCCGGGCGTGGCGCTGCTCGTGTCCATCCTGTTCCGCGAGGCGACAGCCGTGGCGACCCCGTTTCGCTGGACGAGCCTGGCTTCGGTCGCCCTGCTCGACGCCATCGACGACCTGCTCGACCTGCGGCCGGCGATCAAGTGGCCCAACGACCTGATGCTGCGCGACCGAAAAGTGGCGGGCATCCTGGCCGAGACGAGCTTCGACGGGCGGCAGCTAATCGCCATCGTGGGCATCGGCGCCAACGTCAACACGCCGGCCGCGGACCTGGCGGCCATCCCTGGTCGAGCTACCAGCCTGGCCGTCGAGTGCGGGCACGAGGTCGACCGCGGACAACTGCTGCTCGGGCTGGTGCGGCGCATCGACCAGTGGCTCGACCGCCCCGCGGCCGACCTGCACGCGACCTGGGAGTCGCGCTTGTGGGGCCGCGGCCAGCGCCTGCACCTGGTCGACGTGGGTGGGCAGCAGGAGGTGGTCGTGCTCGGCGCCAGCGCCGATGGCGCACTACGTGTGCGCGCGGCCGACGGCACGGAACGCACCACGACCACAGGCGAGCTCATTATCTGAGATACTCGCCTGCGCCAGATGGGCCAGCGCGCGTTGCATAGCGTATTGCTCGCGCTGCTGCTGGTCGGTCTGGCGCTGCGGCTGGCGATCGTGGCCAGCCCGCTCGGCGAGATCGACGGCGACGAGGCGGTGGTCGGACTGATGGCGCGCCACATCGCCTTCCTGGGCGAGCGACCGGTGTTCTACTGGGGTCAGCCCTATCTCGGCAGCCTCGAGGCGTTCTCGGCCGCGCCCCTGTTTCGGGTGTTCAACTCGAGCACGTTCGTGCTCAAACTCGTTCCCACCGCGTATAGCCTCGCCTTTGCCGCGGTGAGCGCCATGCTCGCGCGTCGCCTGTTCGGCACCGCGGCGGCCGTGGCGACGGCGGCGTACCTGGTGCTGCCACCGGCCATGTGGGCGGTGTGGAGCACGAAGGCGCGCGGCGGCTACGCCGAAGTGCTGTTTCTCGGCCAGGCGCTGCTGCTGGCCACGCTGGCGCTGGCACGATCGCCCAACCGACCGCTGGCCATGCTGTGGGGGATCCTGGCCGGTCTGGCGTTCTGGACGCATCTGCTGGCGGTGGTCTACATCGTGCCGGCCGTCCTGTTTCTGGTGCTGGCGCGCCAGCCGCGCTGGTCGCGGGCGACGACTGGCCTGGCGCTGCTCGGGACGCTGCTTGGCATGACGCCGCTGGTCATCGAAAACCTCGCCGACGGGTTCCGCACCGTTGCCGCGTTGCTGCAACCGCCTGATCTGCCGGTCGATCCGCCTGCGCAGTTGGTGCGCTTCTTTCGCGTCGGCGTGCCGGTTCTGCTCGGGCTCGGCCAGCCCACCACGTCGCAGAGCATGTTCGACCAGGACTGGCTGCAGCGACCCGCCGGACATGTAGCTATCGCCGGGTTGGCGCTGGTGCTGGTGGTGGGCGCGCTCCTGACGTATGCGCCCTCGGTGCGCCATCTTGTGCGCTGCGGCGCGGTGCCAGCCGCGGAGCCCGCCCTGCTCGTGTTGCTGGCCGTGGCGGTTCCGCCAACGGTGGCCCTGACACGCTTCGGCTTCTTCGTGTCCGAGCCGCGCTACGCCCTGCCGCTGTACGGCGCCGTGCCACTCCTGGCCGGCGCTCTGTGGCGGGTGCCGTGGCGAGTGGCTCGCTGGACGGTCGTTGGCGTGGTGCTCGCGTTCAACCTGTGGAGCCTGGTCTCGACCGAACCACGCCTGTGGCGTCCGGAGGACACGCCTGATAGCACCGCCGCGACTCGCGCGGACCTGGTTCAGTTCCTCGTCGCAGACGACCGTCACCAGATGTACACGGACTACTGGATTGGCTATCCGGTCATGTTCGAGACGCGCGAGACCGTGCTGGCGTACGTCATTTCCGGTGGCTTCAACCGTTATCTGCCGCCGGCCGACAACGTGCAGCGCACACGGAACCCGGCGTGGGTGTTCGAGCCGGGCAGGGACGCCGAGCAGGCCTTCCTCCAGCAGTTTGCCTCCGTGGGCGGCCGGGCCCGGGTTGCAGACGTCTCGGTGTATCGGGTGTATTTCGACGTTCAGCCGCTGCCAGCCATGCGGCCGCCGGGTGTCGACGGCAACACGCGGTAGAGTCCACAGGCATGCGAGGTGTACGCGCATGCCTGTGGCTGGCGATGGTCCTGACGCTGAGCGGCTGCGGCCAGAACCCTGGGTCGCCGACGCCCACGGCGGTGGCGACGGTCGGACAGCCTCCGGCAGCGCCTGTCGCTACTCCGCCACCGCCCGCGGTAGCGCCCCTGGCCAGCGCCGTGCCTGATGCGAACGTAGGCCCGGACGAGCAGCAAGCGGTCGCCGCCGCCGTGCAGGACGCCGCGGCGCACCTGGGCGTGACGGCGAGTGAGCTGAGTGTGCAGCAGGTCGAAGCGCGCGAATGGGGCGACTCGTCGTTGGGCTGCCCCCAGCCGGGCAACCTGTATTCGCAGATCGTCACGCCGGGCTTCGTGATTGTGATCAACAGCCGCGGCAAGCAGCTGGAGTACCACTCCGATACCCGCGCTCGCGTCGTGCTGTGCCGGGAGAGTTAGCCGACTTCACGCCGTTCGGGTACTTGCGCAACCCGGGCCACCGCGCCCGATCCTGGGCCGATACGCAAGGCGGTACGTTGCGCTCGGCGACCGACTA
>CBJLVJ010000308.1:0-4723 GCA_966426465.1 uncultured bacterium
GTACGCCACTCAGCACGACGACCTCGCGCTCGTGTCCATTGTGTGCGGTGGTCATGGCATCACCTCGCGAGTGACCGTAGGCGAGGATCCGCGTATGCGTCAACTACCCGGCGAAGGCCACGTCGCAGGCTCCCCGCTGGTTCTGGCTGCACGGTACATCGGACATGTGGCGTCGAGTGGCGACAACGCACTCCGTCGGTAGCACGCCAAGGACAGGGTCGACGACGCGCAGCCGGAGGTCCGCGCCGGTCGCATTTTCCTGCACCACGTTGAGCCCCGGCGTCACGCCCTCACAGCCATCGCCCAGTTGAAT
This sequence comes from uncultured bacterium, assembly GCA_966426465.1. Classification (GTDB taxonomy): domain Bacteria; phylum Chloroflexota; class UBA6077; order UBA6077; family CF-72; genus CF-72. Next base: position 314 of record CBJLVJ010000308.1, read on the forward strand.
CGCGTCGCGACCGCTCGGCGTCGCCAGGCCCAACCAGTCCGCCACAGGCGACCCGGTCACATACGCCGTCTGGGTGGGCGCCAGGTCCTGCGCGGCCAGGCGCGCGGGCGTCGGTCCAAGCGCCAGCAGACAGGCGAGGATCAGCCAGCGGATCACACCACACCTCGCAGGTTCTCAACATGACCGTTGGTTACGAGCGCGTGTTCGAGATAGCGCACGCGCCGGCGCTGTGTCTCAGCCGTCCTGGGCGTGGTATGCGCCATCTGGTGCTCGTCCGGGCTCACCTTTTCGTAGAGATCGAGCCATGCCCGCCGCGTACCATTGAACGTCGCGAGCAGGCCTACGCCGCTGGTCGCTGCCTCGAGCTTGGCCTTCTCCTCGGCCGTAAGCCGCAGCACAGACGCGACGGCGTCGATCTCGGCGGGATTTTGCTGACCGCACCACCACGAGTCGACCAGCCCGTGCACGCGGCGTCCAAGATGCGAGCCGAACCAGTCACTCGGCAACTGGGTGACGACGTTGACCCCGATACCCCAGTGCCGACCGCGTTGGATCAGATCGTTGAGCCGTTCGGCCGCCTGGCCGCTGCGGAGGACGTTTACCGCCTCATCCACCAGGAAATCAGCCGGTGCCTGGTGGGCTCCCACGTACTCGATCAGGCGATCGCAGATTCGCGCGAACGCCGGTCCGTATTCCTCGTCCGGGCAGCCGCTCAGGTCCCAGACGACCACGCGAGAACGGCGCGTGATCGGCACGAGGTCCACGTCCGTGGCCGTGCGAATCACAGGCGCCTGGCCGTGGAGATAGCCGCAAAAGCGTCCGGCATATTCGTGCTGCTCGTCGCTGTCGATGACCCAGATGCTCACGTCGTGCTGGAATGCCTTGCGACTGTGGTAGACGCGCATAAGGTAGCCCTTGCCAGCACCGCTGCCGCCATACACGGCCATGTGCGCGTTCTTCTGGCCAGCTCGCGTCCAGAACAGACACGGCGCGCTGCCCGCCTCGCCCAGTGGGACGCCACCCTCGAGCTGCAAGGTGGCGCTCGACAGTGGCGTCGTCCGCGCGAGCGTGCCTGACTCGATTCGCCGCGTTCGGCGTGGCAGAGGCAAACGGCCGAGCGGCGCGATGTGCGCCAGACCTTCCCATTGCTCCCACCGCAGCAAGTGGATTTTCGCGTTGCCCCGATCGCGCATGCGCTGGCGAAGCCGACGGTCGAGCTGTTCGAGCTCGGTGCGCGTGTTGCCGCGGATGGCCAGGGTGACTGCCACGTCGAAGGGCTTCACCTGGCCACGCTCCATCGCCATGGCCAGCTCGCGTACCTGCTCCAACGCGACCTCGCGTTCGCGTGTGTGGCGGCTGGTGGCGAGCGCGATCTCGCGGCGGTCCAGGTGACGTTTGCCTTCACCGACATCGCGTGGTCGGATGTCCATGGCGACGTCCACCGGCAAATCGGCGTCAATCAGATGCGACCACCAGTCGGTGGCGATCATGGCTGGAAAGTCACGCAGGGCATAGACGCGCACGTACTCGCCGTCGACGATCAGCTCGCGCTGTTTGCGCTGGACCATGGCTGGCCCGAGGCGTTCGATACCTGGCCGCAGTGGCCAGAATCCGTTCACCAGCTGCTCCAGGTCGTTGTCGGACTCCGGCTCGATCGCGCGCCAGTCGAATTGGGCCAGGCTGGAGCGGATGTCTGCGCAGCGACTCTGCAGTGTGGCGCGGTCAGGGGCCGGGATCACCAGCAGGCGCTCCCGCGCGATCAGTGGCCGGTCGCCCAGGTGGCCCTGCAGCCAACGCGCGAGCGCCCGGGCCTCATCGCTGCCGTGCTCGAAGACTTCGTAGATGGCCTGCAGCCTGCGCATGCGCCGAGCGCGGATGACGACCGTTACTTCGTGGCCGAGGCCGTCGAGAAAGGCGCCCCACTGGGCTCGATGCCGCCGCCTGGCGGCGATGCTCGCCACGTCCAGGTTCACCGTTGGCAGGCGCCAGATGGTCAGGCAGGCATCGCTGTTGCCCTTATACAGCGCACCGTTCTCGATGCGCATGCCCTGGTACGTGCGCAGTTTGTCGGGGTCCAGCAGGCGCGGACGGACCAGGTGGCGAAGCCCGGTTATCAGCCCATGCTCGGGCGGTGGCTTGAGCCACCACGCTCCAAACGGAGCGAGCAGGAGCGCCGGCGCCCATTGAAGCGCGGCTCGGACCACGTCGTCGGTTGGATGCAGGCTGCCGAGCAGGAGCGAGCTGCCCATCCAGGCCCCCAGGCCGACCGCCCAGAGCCGATGCGGAATCGGTCCTATCGACTCGGAGGCTTCGAGATGGGTCGGAACTGCATACAGGGGCTCGAGCTCTTCACCGTGTGCATCCAACACCGACATCAGGGCGCGCCACCAGCCATCGTGGCCACGATCGCGGCAGCATTCAGAACGATGGCCAGGCCAACCGCGACGCGCAGCGCGGAGTCCTTCAGGAAGCGCACCGCGCCGTGCTCCCACGGCATCAGCGTCAGCGTGAGCCCGATGCCGATGATGACGGCGGTGGCGATGGCGCGAGCGGGCATGCTCGCTTGACTGGAAAGGTTGGTAAACAGTGCCGTTATTGCTGCACCCATAGGTTCCTCCGTATGTACGTGGATTTCACTGGTAGCCGTATGTCTGGGCTACCGAACGTGTCGCCGAGGCGGCCGGCAGCACGAGTTGGCCCACCGCGGCGGCCCCACCGACCGCTGCTCCAGCAGGACCCCCCAGCAGCGACGGTATCCGCCAGGGTAAGCCGCCCCAGGGCGTCGGGCTCGGCCGACTGGAGCCGAACGGGATCAAGCTGTACAGGTCCGTCGCCAGTTGAAGGAAAGCGATGCTGTAGACGAACGCGCTCAGGCCGCTCCCGTGGGTAAACAGCTGGGCCCCGATTGACAGGGCCATGACGCTCGGCACCTGCGCGAGCAGCATGCCGATCCAGATACGCGCCCACCAACCCAGCATCCAGCGCGTCTGCGGCACGGCGTACAGCGCGCACGCCGCCATGCCCAGCGGTAGGAGCACGGCCAGAAAGCCAATTCGCCAGACTGCTTTCACCAGCAGGCGCAGCGCGAAAAACAGGAGGAGGACGAACAGCACGGCCTGTACGAGCGGATTGGTCGCGCCCGCGCTGCTCACGTAGACCGAGAGGTCCGCTCGGCCGACGGCTGTCGCAGCCTGGTTGGTGAGCCGAATCAGCTCCGGCACCAGCAGCGGAAATGCGGCGACGAGGATAACGGAGACGAGCACACCATTGACGAGCTCGGCCAGCATGTCGGGTTGGCGAGGAACGATTCCCGCGAGCATGCCGCGCAAACCGAGCAGCACCAGCGCGAACAGGAGAATCGCCCGCGCAGCGTCCTGGATACCGATCACCTGGTCCTGGACCGGTCCGAAGTTCCACGTCATGCTCAGGTCCGTCTGGCCGACCACGTTCGCGCCGCTGCCCCACATGCTGTCGAACGTGGTGTGGAGAGCTTCGTTCAGAAACGTGCCGAGACCGTCGAAGAAATAGCCGACCAGCTGTGGAATAAGCGCGGACCAATCGACGCTCGGGAAATTGATGGTGATGCCAGTACCGGATGGTTCCGTCTGGGTCATCCTCGAATCCTTCCGGCGCCGGCGTAATGCGCACCCCAGTAGCCGTCGAAGACAGGCTGGATGGAGACGCGCTGTCCTTCCGCGGGCGCATTGATTTGCTGTCCCTCGCCGATGTAGATGCCGACATGGCTGATGCCGGGCATGTAGGTGTTGGCGAAGAACACCAGATCGCCAACCTGGAGGTCTTCGCGAGCAACGTGCGCGACCGCGTTCCACTGGTCGGACGCGACACGTGGCAGGCTCACGCCGACGCTTCGATAGACCAACTGGACCAGGCAGGAACAATCGATACCGCTCGTGGAGCAGCCGCCGAACGCGTACGGCACGCCCAGCCATTGGCGGGCTGCCTGCAGGACGTCGAGGGGACGTGTGAAGCTCTTCGCCAGCCGATCGACAGCGGTGGCGTAATCCGTGCTGCCGAGACACGCTGGTGTGAGGCAACCTCCGTATCGGTTGAGCGCAACTGTGCGGTCGACGGCGTAGCCGCGCGCGCACAACGTGCGTGCCATCGCAACCAGCGCGTCCGCCGGGTTGTTGGGATCGCCGGCACCGAAGGTCGCCCAGGTCGGGGCATCGAACTGGCCGTAGCCGAACGTTCCCGACTGGGGGTTGTGCAGGTCGCGTCCAAAATTGCTCTCGATCCTGGCGATAGCGGCCAGGTCCTCGGCGTTGACGTTGCACGTCGACTGTTGCGCCGCCGAAGCGATCAGCGGCCACTGGGCAGCCGGTACCCCGGCGACTACCGCCGGCGGCCGCGCATCACGAATATCCAGTCCACCTCGTAGCGTGGCGCTGG
>CBJLVJ010000309.1:0-4720 GCA_966426465.1 uncultured bacterium
GCGCATTTGCGCCCAGCCCGTACACGGTCTCGGTTGGAAACGCGACCAGGCCGCCCGAGCGCAGGATGGCAGCCGCCTCGGCGATGCCCCCCGCATCCGCGGGCAGCAAGCGGGTATGCCGGCGTGCCATGCAGCGCTAATGATCACACGCCCGGCACAAGGCTATCTCGGGCCGTCACACGTTGCTCACCCGGCGCGTCACAGTGCTTCCGGGGCCGCTCATTCCTCGCCGGTTCGTGCAGCGGCACCCACCGGCAAGGCTTGCCACGATGCCTAGAATCGATCCCCTGTCCATGGTTAGTCCTGCCTTTGCGATGGCTGCCACGTCCCGGCCGGACCCGCAGGCTCCCGAAGCCCACCACATCTGGCAGCGCGTGTTGTCTCGTTTGCAGCTCAATACGGGACAGGCTCACTTCGACACCTACCTGCGCGCCACAAGAGGGGTGGCCTACGACCCCGGGGCAAGCGTGCTTCGCGTTTCGGTCGCCAACCCGTTTCATGTGCCCTGGCTGGAGGGAAAATTCAGCTCGGCCATTCACTCCGCCGTCGCCGAGATCGTCGGCGGACCGGTCCGCGTCGAGTTCTGCCCCGCCGATGCGCTCCTGCCTGAGCGAAAACCCGGGCCTGCCCGACCAGCGCCGCTGCTGGCGCAGCTCGAGCTCGCCGCTGACGTCGCCGACGTCGGCATCCGCCATGGACGCCTGGATACGTTCGGCCCACCCGCGCAGCGCCCGCGTGCCGCGCCGGCCGTGGCGGGCTCCCCCTTTAACGCTCGCTATACCTTTGACAACTTCGTCGTCGGCCAGTCCAACCGCCTGGCGCACGCCGCTTCGCTCGCCGTCGTCGATCATCCGGGCATCGCCTACAACCCGCTGTTCCTCTACGGCGGGGTCGGCCTGGGCAAGACGCACCTGTTGCACGCCATCGGCCACGCCGTCGCGTTGGCCGGCGCTGAGGTGATCTATGTCTCGTCTGAGACGTTCACCAACGAGCTGATCGAGTCGATCCGCCAGCACCGCACTGATGATTTCCGCCTCAAGTACCGCGGCGCCCGCGTCCTGCTGATCGACGACGTCCAGTTCATCGCTGGCAAGGAACGCACCGAGGAGGAGTTTTTCCACACGTTCAACGCCATCCACGAGGCGGGTGGCCAGATCGTGCTGTCCAGCGATCGGCCGCCACGGGCGATGACCATTCTCGAAGATCGGCTGCGGTCGCGCTTCGAGTGGGGGCTGATCGCCGACATCCAGCCGCCCGAGTATGAGACGCGCATCGCCATCTTGCGATCGAAGCTCAGCGGGCCCGTCGTCGGCGCGGTACCGTCCGACGTCCTGGATTTCATCGCCCACAAAGTACAGAGCAACATCCGCGAGCTCGAAGGCAGCCTGAATCGGTTGTTGGCGCAGGCGCGTCATATGCAGCAGCCCGTCACGGTCGAGCTCGCCGCCAGGGCGCTACACGATCTGGTGGCGCCTGGTCCCGCCGGTCGCGCCACAACGCCGACGGCCGTGGTACTGGCCGTTGCGCGGTACTACGGCGTCAACGCAGACGACCTGAAGGCCAGGTCGCGCCACAAACAGATCGTCGAGCCGCGCCAGATCGCGATGTACCTGCTGCGTGAGGACGCCCACCTGTCCACGCCTGAAGTCGGACGCATGCTGAACAGGGACCACACGACCGTGCTCCACGGCATCAAGCAGGTGGCCAGCGACATCGCCCGAGATGGGCCGAGTCGGGCCGCCGTGCGGGGCGTGCGCGAGGTTGTCGCCGGTGCCGCCACCGACTTGCCGCTGAAGCGAGAGGACGCTCCAGAGCGATTCGGCTGACGCCGCGGCGTCAGCGGGGTTTGTCAGGCGACGCGGCGGCGGCGCAGCGGCGTGACGTTCTGTGGCGCAGCGGCCAGGAGTCCGGCGTGCTCGGCGAGAGCGCGCGCGAGGGCGGCGTCTCCACGCGGAGCGGCTGGGCCGAGAATGGCCTGGGCGAGCTGGCGGTAGCATTCGTGGCGCCGTGCCTCGAGGCTCGTGTGCAGGGCGCAGCGGCAGCTCTCGGGATGGCTTGTGGTGGACATGCCCTATGTATCGCAGGCTGCGCCCGCCGACTCAAAGAGCGCCTCGTACTGGGCCCCACGGACGGAGGTCCCGACCCGGTTATCCCCAGCCGCCACGCCGGTTATCCCCAGGCTAATCCACTGACCGGCTAGAGATCGCGGCGGCGAAAGGCCAGCACGGCGCCGCCCAGCACGACGCCGACGTAGGCTACCGACCAGACCACCAGCGCCATGGCAGGTGGTGTAGCCGAGAAGAACGGGATCCCGCCTCGGCCGGCGCCAAGCACGGCCAGCAGCGACGGCGACTCGAGATAGTACGAGGCGCCCCGCCAGAGCGCGTCGCTCGGCAGCACCAGACTGACTGCCGTACCGATGTTGAGCATGGCGTCGCTGCCAGTTGAGTCTGGCGCCGAGGCGAGCAAGCGACCGACGAACTCGATGATGCCAGCCAGCCAGGCCAGCCCAAGCAGCGTGAACACGACGATGCCGTTGGCGAGCGTCGGCATCAGCGTGCTGCCGAACAGGCTGACGGTGAGCAGCAACACACCCTCGAGCAGCATCAGCAAGAGCGCCGGCACCGGATCGGGCACCTCATAGCCGGCGATGAGCCTGGCGATCAGCAGCACCAGGCTGGTCATCGCCACGATATAGACGGCGATCATGACGGCGTAGCCGAGCCACCGACCGACCACAAATTCCGACCGCCGCAGCGGTCGGGCAAGGACCGCGTGCAGCGTGCCGGAGTCGATCTCGCCCGAGATGGCGGCCACCGACAGGAACAGCGCCAGGAAGCTGGCCAGGTAGTTGACGACGTAGACGCCGAACAGCGTCAGCGTGGCAAAGGCGACCCCGAGCGACAGGCGTGCCTCGGGCGAGGTCGTGGTCTCGAGTGATTTGTCGTAGGCGAAGTGGAAGCCGAGCGCGAACAGGCCGATGTAACCGAGGCTGATGAGCACGCCCGCCAGAATCAGCCGGCGGCTCACCGCCTCCTGCAGCGTGAACCGCGCGATCTGCAAGACGTACCCCGGCCGCATGCGCTCTTTCTTTCGATTCAACACCGCCGATGTGCCGTTTGTGACATCGGCAAATCTCCCCGGAGGGGACCCATGTAGTCACCAATCTGTCCCGAAGGGAGTATTCCCAACACCGGGAACCTGACGGTCCGGCTACACCCTCACCTGAAGCAGCCTCGCGGGCGCGATCATTCGATACGGGTTCTCAACCTGTGGGGCGACCGCTACGGGACCGCCAGTGGACATACTCGCGACGTGTACCTCCTGGGCCTGCTCAGCCTCGTTCCACTCATGTTCCTCGGCCTCGCCTACGCCGTGCTGGGCGAGCCGTATCGGCCCGTGTTCAAACGCCACCACCTGAACCTGCCGACCTCCTGGCCGAATGTCTCGATCGTTCACATCAGCGACCTGCACGTGCGGCGCGGCGACCAGCGGCTCCTGCGCGCGCAGCGGGCCGCCCTGAAGGGCCTCGCGCCCGACCTGCTGTGCGTCACCGGCGACGTTTGCGAAGTGGTCGAGGACATCCCCCTGCTCGTCAGCCTGCTGCAGACCGTCAAGCCTCGCCTCGGCACATTCGTCGTGCTGGGTAACCACGAGCACAACGCGCACGCGCCGCAGCACCTGCGCGACCAGCACAGCGGTGGCTGGCGCCGCCTTCTGAACTTCGTGATCCAGCCGTTCGCGCCGGATGCCACGAGCGCGGGCGAAGACGAGGGCCACGCGATGGCCGACGCCCTGCGCGCGGCCGGCATCACGGTCCTTCACAACCAGGGCCAACGTGTCCAGTTCAACGGTCAGAGCCTGTGGATTGCGGGGTGCGATTCGGCCTGGGCCGGCCACGCCGACATGCAGGCGGCGATGCACGGGTGGCGTCCAGGCGAGGCCTGCCTGGCATTGATTCACGAGCCCGACCTTGCCTTCGAAGCGACCGAAGAAGGGGCTGACCTGATCCTGGCCGGCCACACGCACGGCGGTCAGGTCCGCCTGCCAGTGGTGGGTGCGCCGTACACGCTGCGTAGCGATCCGCGCATCGCCATCGCGGCCGGGTTCCAGCGCATTGAGGCCGCAGTGCTGCACATCACCACCGGCCTGGGCCACACCATTCCGCTGCGCTTCTTGTGTCCGCCCGAGGTCGTCTGGCTCGACTGCGCGGCGAGCATCGACGCCGTCGAGCTCCAGTCGGCCGCCTGAGCTAGCGATCGGGCGTCTGCTCGACCAGGCTGACGAAGACGTCCTCGAGCGATTGGTGCGACGGCACCAGGCTGTACAGGCGGTAGCCAGCGCGGACCACGGCGTCCGCCACGATCGGCGCCGTCTCCAGGTCGGCCACGCCGAGGGTGATGGTGCATTCGACCACGCGGGCGATCTCGCCACACTCGGCCAGCAGCTCGAGCAGTGTCGCGTCGATCCGATCGACCGTGATCGACAGCTCCGCTACGCCGCCGATGAGGTCCGTCAGACGACCTGAGCGCACCACCCGCCCTCCATCCACGATGGCGACACGGTCGCACACCAGCTCGATTTCGCTGAGCAGGTGCGAGTTCAAGAAGACGGTCATGCCGCGTTCTTTGAGCGAGCGGATCAGGTCGCGTACTTCACGGCGTCCGACCGGGTCGAGCGCCGAGGTCGGCTCGTCGAGCAGCACCAGGTCGGGTTCGTG
>CBJLVJ010000310.1:0-4699 GCA_966426465.1 uncultured bacterium
GAACTGCTTCCAGCAGCGGCGTGGCAACGAGCGCTCCGGGCGCGGCGGATACGCCAGCCGCGGACGCTACTAGCGACTTACGCGCCGCATGGCTCGATGCCATGCGGCGCGGAGACCTCGCCGCCGCCTGGCGGGTGAGCGACGAGGTCATCGCCGCTCGCGCGCCTGGCGAGCCGTGCTGGCATCTGCCGCGGCACGAGCAGTGGGTGTGGGACGGACGCCCGCTGGCGGGCAGCACCGTCCTGGTGCGTTGCTACCACGGCCTGGGCGACACGATCCAGTTCGCACGCTTCCTGCCGATGCTGGCAAGGACCGCCCACCAGACCATCGTCTGGGCCCAGCCGCCACTGCTCGGCTTGCTGGCGAGACTGCCCCAGGTCGGGCGTCTGTTGCCTCTGCACGACGGCGCTCCCGGCGTCGAGTACGACGTCGATATCGAGATCATGGAGTTGGCGCATGCGCTGCGCGTCGGCCCGGAGTGCCTGCCGGCCTGCGTGCCATATCTGGATGTGCCCGCTGCTGCGCGTCATTCGGACCGGTTGTCGGTGGGCGTGCTGGCTCAGGCGGGCGATTGGGACCCGCGCCGGTCAGTGCCAGCCGAGCTGCTGGCGCGCCTGGCTCAGAGCCGGGACGTGGCGCTGTTCAACTTGCAGCTCGAGCCGCCACTGCCCGGCCTGGCGGACCTGAGCACACCCGACCTGCTGGACCTGGCGGCGCGCGTGCGCGCGCTGGACCTGGTGATCACCCCCGACACGATGCTGGCGCACCTGGCCGGGGCGCTGGGCGTGAACACCTGGACGCTGTTGCACGCCGATGCCGACTGGCGCTGGATGGGCCCCGAGCGGACCGATTCGCCCTGGTACCCGACCATGCGCCTGTTCCGCCAGCCGCGCCCGGGCGACTGGCCAGCCGTGTTCGAGCAGCTCGAGCGGCCCCTGGCACATCTCGTGCGGCGCGTCGACCCATGAGTCAGAACAACCCCGAACAGCGCATCGATGCGTCGGCAGGCGGCGGCCTCAACAACGCCGCCGTGCAGGCGGCCGGCTTGCCGGGCACCGAGGACGCAGGCGAGCAAAACCAGCCGGGCACCGACGACCTCGGCGCCGCCGCCGGTAGAGACGCGGGCAGCGGCCTCGGTGCGACCCGCGAGGACAGCCGCCAGAACCCACGCGGCCAGATCACCGGCATCGGCGGCACGCGCGGCACGGGCTCGGGCACGGGCCAGATCGAGGGCACGCCAGGAAGCGGCGCCTGAGGCAGCCCGCCCGGTATATTGACCAGTGGGGGCCCACGCGCCCCGACAGGAGGTTTACATGGCAGAAGGCAAAGCCAGACTCGAGATCCGCTACTGCGTTAGTTGAGGGTACTTCTGGCAAGCCGTCAGTTTGGCGGCTGAAATCGCGGCGGGCCGACACCAGGAAGTGTCCATTGCCATCACCCCGAGCGGTGAAGGCGGCACGCTCCAGGTCCTGCTCGACGGCCAGGAAATCTTCAATCGCAAGTCCCTCCCAGCAAACGACGGCCCGATACCCGATCCGAAGCTGCTCAAGGAGTTGGGCGGTCAGCTTCGAGGCAAGGTGCTCGCCGCCATCGAGCAAGCCCCGGCCGCAGCCGGCCGTTGAGCTAGCCCGAGTCACCCGCCAGGGGGAGGCGCCAGCGCGCCTCTCAGCCTGGTCGGCGTGATCACCCCAGCGGGGGACGCAGGACCAGTGGCCACACCCCCACGCTGGGTGTATGGGCTTTTCTGAAGCGCAATCGACCCTTGCCCGCTCTCTCGGCGCATCGCATCGCTCAGGCGGTCTGAGCAGGCGCGCCTTCGTCGCACTCACCTCGGGCCTGGCCGGCCTGGTGGCCGCGGGACCAGCCGCCATCGCCCGTGCCGACCACGTGCCGGATACGCCGACGCCCAAACGACCGCCACCTGAGGAGAAGAACACGTTCAGCTCGGCCGAGGTGGAGCTGACGTTCCGCAACTACGGCATGCCGGCCGAGATGCTCGGCGAGGCGATCACGCCGCTTGGCCTGCACTACCTGCTGATCCATTTCGACATCCCGCGCCTTCAGGCAGACGCCTACCGCCTGACCATCGGCGGTCGGGTCAATAACCCCATGGTGCTCACGCTGGATGACGTGCAAGCACGGGAGAACGTGACCCAGCCCGTGATCATGGAGTGCGCCGGCACGGGTCGATCGACCATGCATCCGCGCGCGATCTACGTGCCCTGGCTGTATCAGGCGATCGGCAATTACGAGTGGACCGGCACCCCGCTCGGACCCATCCTCGAGGAGGCAGGCCTGCTCGACGACGCGGTCGAGGTGCTCTTCACCGGCTTCGACGAAGGCATCGACCTGGGCGTCGAGCACGCCTTCGAACGCAGCCTGCCCGTCGACCAGGCCATGGCGGACGGCGTCATGCTGGCCTGGGCAGCCAACGACCAGCCGCTGCTGCCGCAACACGGCTTCCCGCTTCGGCTGATCGTGCCGACCTGGTATGGCATGGCCAGCGTCAAGTGGCTGCGCGCGATCACGGTGCTGAGGGAACCGTTCAAGGGTGTCGAGCAGGCGAAGGTCTACCGCTACCAGCAAACCGCCGATGACCCCGGCGAGCCGGTGACCACCAAACGGGTCCACTCAGTCCTGCAGCCGCCCGGATTCCCCGATCTGATCACCCGCTACCGCTACGTGCCGCCCGGCCGACAGATGCTTCAAGGCAAGGCCTGGTCAGCCGGCATCCCCATCACACGCGTGGAAGTCAGCACCGACGGCACACAGAGCTGGACCGACGCCGAGCTTCTGCCAAGCGTGGGGCCACTGTCGTGGACGCCGTTTCGGGCCGTGTGGCAGGCGACGACACCGGGTGAATACGAGCTCGCCGTGCGCGCCACCGACGCGGCTGGCAACGTGCAGCCGGTCGACCCCAACGCGGTCTGGAACCGCCAGGGCATGGGCGGCAACGGCGTGCAGCGCATGCGCGTGCGCGTTCAGGACGGCATGGGCACGGCGTCAAGCGCGGTCCCGTCATTGCCGCGCGTCGCCGTCGAGGGCGCCGACAGCGTCCCGCGTCCCACTCCCTGAATTCGACGGGCAGCTCAGGGCAGGCGCAGCAGGCCGGACCGCACCGCGGCGACGACCGCCTGCGTGCGGTCCGGCTGATCGAGCTTGCGCAGAATGCTCTTGACGTGGGTGCGCACCGTTTCCTCGCTGATGGTCAGCGCCGAAGCGATGTCCCGGTAGGTGTGGCTTCCAGCCAACAGCGACAGAACCTCCAGCTCGCGTGGTGACAGCGGCCGCCGGCCTGGCGGAGACACGGCCACCTCCACCAGGCTCACGCCCGAGCGGACTGGGCTCGGCTCGCGGCGGCGGACCGTTGACGGCGGCGGCGGTGGCGGCGGCGGGCCCGCTCGTCTCGCGCCCACCAGACAGCCCAGGCTAACCCGGCCGGCGACGACAAGGATCCACCCCAGCGGGCGGAGTGGGCGGGCGCCGGAATGGTCCAGATAGAGCTCGTAGGCGCCGATGACCTGACCGTCCTGTTCGAGCGGGACGTACACTTCCAGCGCATCGCTGAAGCGACTCCTGAGATCCACATTCTCCGGACCCTGAAGGGCCGACTGTTCCGCGGCAGTGGCTCCGTGCAGCGCCGCGCCGAGCAGCGGCATATCGTCGGTGTCGATCTTCTGTCCGCGCAGGCTGGCCTCGTCACTGTCGAGCACCGTGCCATCGCGGCCAAAAACGTTAACGCGCACAATGCCGGATCCCGGTTGCCGCACCCGACGCAGCAACGGTCCCAGCCCGGCATCGACGCGAGCAAGCTTCGCCGTGTCGAACGGCGGCGCGAGGTCGGCCGCCGCGACCTGCTGCACGACGCCCAGCTCAGCTTGATCGACGGCCCGTTCGGCTGCCTGGGTCAGCAGCAAATCGGTCAAGCGCACTTCGAGCAGCAAGCCCAGGGCGCCAGCGGCAAGCAAGCCTGCCGTAACGCCCGGAAGTGCAGCACGGCCAATGCCTTTGCGCATGAAGGCCTGCCCCAATCGCAGCATTTTTTTGAATTGTCTCGACGTAGCCTGGCCCGGGGCGCGCACAGTCGCGCACATTCCGTGCCCGCCCGGTCCAGACGCCGGCCTGCTGCGCGGCGACCACGCTTCGCAGTAGAACGCCACCTCGTGCGCTACATCGGACTTGACGGACGCGTGGCGATCGTAACCGGGGCCAACCATGGCATCGGCGCCGCCACGGCCAGAGCACTGGCGGCCAACGGCGCGCGGGTGCTGCTCAGCTACCTGCGCCTGTCGGACGCCTTCAATCCGGGCATACCCGACGCGTATCGGGCAAATCGCGCCCGCGACGCGAGCTCGGTCGTCGACTCGATCCGTCAGGCCGGCGGCCAGGCCCAGGCGGTCGCGGCCGACCTGCGCGATCCGACCACGCCCGGCGTGCTGTTCGACGCCGCCGAAGCCGCCTTCGGGCCCGTCGAGATTGTGGTCAACAACGCTACGGGCTGGCGCCAGGACACCTTCCGCTCGGAGCACGTGGACCGTGCCGGCCGTGTTCTGGAGCGGCTCTCAACCGAGAGCGCCACGCGGCTGCTCGAGGTCGACGCGCGCGGCTCAGCGCTCATGATCGCCGAGTTTGCACGACGGCACGTCGCCCGGGCAGCCACATGGGGCCGCATCATCGGTCTGACCTCGGGTGGACCGCT
>CBJLVJ010000311.1:0-4698 GCA_966426465.1 uncultured bacterium
TCGAAACGGATCGGACCCGAAAAAAGACGCTGCCACCCTCGACGAGGTAGGCCGCCTGTTTTTCCAGGAGCCAGCCGATGAGCTTGAGCATGGTCGGGATGACCGCCGTCGCTCGAACCAGGTGGGTCGGTGGGGCCACGTTCAGCGCCTGCATGTCGGCGAGGTATTGCCTGGTCTGCTCGTCGCCCAGCGCACGCCAGTCGACCTGGAGCTTGCGCGCCCGCGCCAGGATCGAGTCGTCCACGTCGGTGATGTTCTGGACGTACGTCACCTGCCGATCGGGCAGTAGCCAGTGCATCGCCCGCACCAGTGTGTCGAAGTGCACGAAGGTGAAGGCGTGGCCCAGGTGAGTCGTGTCGTAGGGGGTCACGCCGCACACGTACATTTTGATCGGCTCCTCTGGCAGTGGCTTGCGGCCGGCCGAGAGGGTGTCGCTCAAGAACAGGGGCACGTGCGCAGGTCTGAGCTTACAATCCACGGCGTGCTGACGTTCCGCGCGGGTGATCCTGACCGACCGCGAGGGCACGCGCTCGTGTTTTTCCGCAACGGTGAGGCGCCCGATGAGGTCTGGGCGACGTACCTGGTGGTGGCGCCGATCAAGATGGACCTCGGCAAGTACATTCCCGCCGCGTTCGCTTCCCAATTGGCTGGCCAGCTGTCGGCCAGCGCGCCGTCGGCGTATCCGCTGCCGCCGGTTCCAGAAAAGTTCGAAGCTGGCCTGGCGGTGCTGGAGCGCCTGGCCGAGCTGCGCAACGACGACCTGATCGACGGCGGCACCCTGCGCATGAGCGATCCCCTGTTCGCGCTGCAGCCGGTGGCCGACATCGGCGCGCAGTACGCCGAGCGGTGCGCCGCCTACGTCGACTCGGCGCCACTGGACGAGCCCACGCCCGAGCCGGTCGGCAGCGGCGGTGGTGGTGCGGGCTCGGTGGACGTGGACGACCTGCTGCTGCAAGTCATGCCCGACCGCGACAAGATCGGTCGACTTGCCCGCCTGGCTGGCACGTTACGTTACGCCGTCGATGGCGGCGACCTGCGGCTCGTCGACGACACGGTCAACGAGATGCAGCGCGTCGCGCGTCACCTTGGGGACAAGTACCGCCCACAGGAGCTGATCATGGCCGCGCGATCGAACCAGCCCCGCGCGGCGCAGCTGGCCGAGCTCTATCTCGAGCGTTGCTACCGCCTCGTCGACGAGGACTACGCCGCGATCGCCGACCTCGACAGCAAGATCGAAGAACTTACGTAATTCCCCGGAGGGGACCCCCCTGTGGGTTGCCTGGAGGTGCGAAGTCGATCGAGCGCTGATGCTCGGCCGGCGGGTGCAGGTTGACGTGTAGCCTCTGCCGCGGTGATCAGCCTGACGGATCCTCGTCGTGGTTAGTGATACGGACGAGCAGGACGGGGCACGTGGTGTGGCGAAGGACCGAGTCGGCGGTGCTGCCAAAGACCACGCGGCCCAGGCCGCCGCGGCCATGCGTGGTCATCAGGATCAGGCTGACGCCGAGGGCAGCGGCGCGTTCCACGATCACCTGATTGGCCGGTCCCGGCGGGTGCTCCTGGTTGACAGTCAAATTGCGCCGCCGAAGGCGCTGGGCAATTGCGTTCAGGTACTCCTCGGCGGCCGAGCGGTCGGCGTCGAGGATGGGCGTGGGGTCCACGGTCGCTGCTACCTCGCCCACAATCGTCTCGCCGCCCGCCGTTTCGGCCACCACCATCTCGGCCGAGATGGTCGCCCGCAGCAGGGTGATGGTCGAGTGGAACGCGTCGGCCAGCGCCTCAGCGTGCTCCAGCACCCGCTCGGCAGCCGGGGACCCGTCCAGAGCAACCAGCAGGTGCTCGTACATCGTGTGCCAGCTTACGAAAAACCAGATCCGCTCGCGGACGGTTAGTTCGCCAGGCTCTTCTGGCGCGCGCGGCGCGTTTTCTCACGGCCCCTGCGCCACATGGTTTTGAGCGCGCCGCGAGCGCGGATGGCGAACACCAGGCTCAGCAGCACATACACGATCGTGAAGACGATCAGCTCGGCCTCACCGCTGGCCGTGTCGCGCATGACGGCGCGGATGACGCCTCCAGCGATGAATTGCGCCAGGAACAAGCCTGCCAGGAGCGCGGCCTCGCCCAGCTCGAACGTCAGGCTGGCCAACACCGCCACGCCGAACAGGCTCTGCGCGGCGGTCAGCCACACCTCGGCGACTTGCCGCGTGTCGAGCGGCAAGGCCAGGAGCTGGCCGGCGCCGATCGAATAGGCGAGCGGCAGGCTGCCCACCAGCAGCGTCCACTGGTTGACTTTGGCTGAGAGCAACAGGCCCAGGCCTGCCGCGGCCTTACCGCGCATGGCCAGCAGCGCGGCAACGAGGAACTCGGGCGCCTCGCTTGCCAACGGCGCGACCCACTGCACGAGCAGGAACTCGTCGATGCCCAGGCTGTGGCCGGTGCGTACGAGCCCGTCGGCGAATGGTTCGGCGGATGCGCTGATGGTGATACCGGCGAAGGCGAACAGGCCGACGATGGCCATTCGACGAGGTCCTGTCGGCAGGGCGCCGATGCTCGCGGCGGGACCGACCAGGTCAGGCTCCTCGGTTTCCTCGCGCGCGGCCAGGAACGCGTATGCGCCGAAGAGTGCAAACAGGATCAGCGTGTCGATCAAGCCGATGTCGGCCTTGACGGGCAGGATGAACGAGTAGATCGTCGCCAGGGCCAGGAAGAACAGCGGCAGCACGGCGTCGCGGGTAAGCACCACGCCGCGCTGTCCACGGAACAGCCAGGCCAGCACCGCCACGGTCGGCCAGCCCAGGCCAAGCAGGAGGCGGTTGGAGCCCGTCATATTGGCCGCGGCGTATGGCGCGAACTCGGGGCTCTGGCCCGCCTTGAGCGCAAAGATGAAGTCGACCGCGTATTCGGGCAAGACGGCCAGCAGCGCGACGACAGTCAGCGCCAGAGCACGGGGGATGTCGTGCTCGGCCGCCTCGGCCCCCCAGGCCATAGCGAAGGAGGCGCCGACGATGGCCAGGCCAAACAGCAGCGTCGCCAGCTCAACCGAGACACTGCCGCCAGTGAACCGCACCAGCAGCGCCGGCACCGCGGCCACAATCGCCAGAGCGACGGCCAGGGAAGCTCGCATCAAGCCAAACCCTAGCAGGAGCGCTCGCGCTCAACGCACGCGTTTTCTTTTCCATTGTGCTGGGGGCAACGAGCGTTTATGATTAGTCTCGGTGGAAGGAGGTGATGCCACGAAATGAGTACCCATTTCGGCGTCACCTCCGCGGCCGCGTAAGCTGCCTCGGGGCGTGACGCCATAAGCTTTCACCGCGGAGACGGGCGACCTTGGAAACGGGGTCGCCCGTTCTCGTGTCGCGCGTCTCGTACGCTGTAGTCATGATGCTCGATGGTCCGTTGCCCACCATGCCCGAGGGCAACCGCGTGCTGGTGGTTATGGCACATCCCGACGATGCGGAGTTCGGCTGCGGCGGCACGATCGCCAAGTGGGCAGCCGCGGGCAAAGAGATCAACTACGTGCTGTGCACCAGTGGCGACAAGGGCTCGAGCGATCCCGACGTCAACCCCTACAGGCTGGCTCAGACGCGGCGGATCGAACAGGCGAATGCCGCGCACGCGCTCGGCGCTCGTGACGTGGTGTTCCTGTCGTATGAGGACGGTACCCTAAGGAATACGCTCGAGCTGCGCCGCGACATCGTGCGCGAGATCCGCCGTTTTCGGCCCGATGCGATCATCTGTCAGGACCCGACGATGCGCTTCGGCGGTAACCGCTATCTCAATCACCCGGACCATCGCGCCGCCGGTGACGCCTGCCTCGATGCGGTCTATCCGTCGGCGCGCGATCCACACGTCTTCCCCGAGCTGCTGGTCGAGGGCTTCCAGCCGCACAAGGTGCGCGAGGTGTTCATGTCGACGATGCAAAGCCCCGAGGTGTGGATCGACATCACCGAGTGCTTCGACCGCAAGCTGGAGGGGCTGCGCCAGCACACGAGCCAGGTGGGTGACCGCTTCGAGCAGGTCATCGAGCGCATCCGCGAACGCTCGCGGCAGGTAGCGCGGACGTTCAACTTGCCATTCGAGCTGGGCGAAGGGTTTCGCTATTTCCGCCTCGACTGACGCCAACGGCATCGCCAGCGTCGCGTTCCTGCTCGACGTTGACAACACCCTGCTCGACAACGACCGGATCACCGCCGACCTGCGACGGTTCCTCGAGGGTGAGATCGGCCCTGACCGCGCTCGACGCTACTTCGAGCTGTTCGAAGAGCTACGCAGCGAGCTCGGCTATGCGGACTATCTCGGTACGCTGCAGCGCTATCGGATCGAGCATCCGCGCGATCCGCGTGTCCTCCACCTGTCGCCCTACCTGATCGACTATCCCTTCGCCAATCGGCTCTACCCCGAGTCGCTCGACGTGATCGACCTGCTCAAGACGATCGGCCCGGTGGTGATCCTGTCCGACGGCGACGTCGTCTTTCAGCCGCGCAAGATCGAGCGTTCGGGGTTGTGGTCGGCCGTGGAAGGGAACGTGCTGATCTACGTCCACAAAGAGCACGAGCTGGATGACGTGGAGGCGCGCTTCCCCGCGCGACGGTACGTCCTGATTGACGACAAGCTGCGCATCCTGGACGCCATCAAAAGCACCTGGGGCGAGCGGGTGACGACCATCTTTCCCCGCCAGGGGCACTATGCCCACGACCC
>CBJLVJ010000312.1:0-4698 GCA_966426465.1 uncultured bacterium
ACCGTCGTTCGTGCTGGGCGGACGGGCCATGGAGATCTGTCGCGGACCCGCCGAGCTCGAGACGTTCGCGGCGGTGGCCAAAGAGATCTCGGGCAAGAAGCCGCTGCTGGTCGACAAGTACCTCGAGGGCGTCGAGATCGAAGTCGACGCAATCTGCGACGGCAACGACGTGCTCGTGCCCGGCATCATGCAGCACGTCGAGCGGGCCGGCGTGCATTCGGGCGACAGCATCGCGTTGTACCCGGCGCAGTCGCTCGACGCTGCGCACGTCGACGCACTCGTCCAGTACACCACCGACCTTGGCCGGGCGCTCGGCGTGCGCGGGCTGTTCAACATCCAGTACGTGGTGTTCGAAGGCACGGTGTACGTGATCGAGGTGAACCCGCGCGGCAGCCGCACCGTGCCGTTCCTGTCCAAGGTCACCGGCGTGCCCATGGTCGACCTGGCGGTCCGCGTGGGGCTTGGCCAGCCGCTACGCGCGCTCGGTTTCGGGGTCGGGCTGTGGCCGGCGCAGCCGCTGGTGGCGGCCAAGGCGCCGGTCTTCTCGATGTCCAAGCTAAGCCAGGTCGACACTTATCTCGGGCCGGAGATGAAGTCCACCGGCGAAGTGATGGGCCTGGGCGAGACCGCGGCTGAAGCTCTGGGTAAGGCGCTCCTGGCGGCCGGCAGCGGCCTACCGGGTCCAGGCTCGGCGGTGCTCCTGTCGCTGGCCGACCGCGACAAAGCCGAGGCGATGCCGCTGGTCGCGCGGCTGGCAGGGCTCGGCTACGACCTGATGGCCACCGAGGGGACCGCGTTGAGGATTCGCGAGGAGCTCGGGCTGGCGGTTGACTGCATCACCAAGATGCTGCATGAAGGCCATCCAAATGTTGTCGACGCGATCGTCTCAGGGGGTGTCGGCGCGGTCGTGAATACGGTCACGGGCGATCGCCGCCCATTACGCGACGGCTTCTACATCCGGCGAGCTGCGACCGAGCGGCGGATCCCGTGCTTCACGAGCCTCGACACGCTGCGCGCTGCGCTGGCCGCCGTGACGTCCGCGGGTTGCCAGACGGTGCGCACGGTGGACGAGTACCGCACGGCGGTTGTTCCCGTTTAGGCGGGGTCCGGCCCGGGACACCCGTCCCGGGGCGGCATATAGTTGGGGTGCGTACGCGTATGGACACCGCCTGGCTCACGCCGCACGCCGTTCGTCCGTCAGCTCGCGAGGGCTGGAGCGCGCTCGATCGCCGCATACCCAGGCGCCGCCCGCCAGGCACGCGTCTCGTCTCTCGTCGCCGGCCCGGACTCGAAGCACCCGTTCGTGACGCTTTTGAGATATGGCGCGCGCGACCTCGCAGCATTCGTTTTCTGGCTCGCTGCACCACCCTTGCTCTCGGGTTGGTGGCCTGTGCCGATCTGATCGTCGACGTCGGCCTGCTGCGCCTGGTCACCTGGATCGCCGCGGTGTTGCTGGCCGGCGCCGCCTCGCTCCTGGCCGTCGCCGCGGCCGAGCCTGCCGGGATCGAGCAGTCCCGCCGCTGGCACCTCCAGGCCGTCGCCAGCGCGGTAGTCATGTTCATGCTGATGGCCAACGGCACCGATGCCGCGCCGGGCGACCTGCTGTGGTTCGTGATCGTCGTCGGCGTCGCGTCGACCCTGGTCGCCATGGCCACGAGTTACCGCCAGGGCGGCCGATCGCGCGCGAGCGGCATCGCTCTGGCGATCGACTCGGCGATCGTCGGGTTCACCACCTCACTGGTCATGGTGCTGGTTGCCAGCCCGACCGCGCAGGCCGGTGGCGCCGCCATTCTGCTGGGCGCCTTTGCCGCGGCTGGTTACGCGGTGGCCGTTGCCACGCGACCCGCCGTTCGAAGCGATCCGCGCGGCTCGGATGCGCTGTTTCTCGGCGGTGTGCTGGTCCTGTGCTTGAACGCGGCGGGCGTTGCCGCCCGACAGGTCGGTGTGCCCGCTCTGGCGCCAATGGCCGCTCCGGGCGTCGCGCTGTTCGGCGCGCTCGGACTGGCCAGGTCGGCCTGGAGCGGACCCCGGCCTGCGGCCGACGACGAGGAGACCATCCCGACCGAGTCCCGTCTGAGCCTGGTTCCTGGGGCGGCCGCCGCGGCCGCGATTCTGGCGCTGTCCTGGCTCGAGCTCGAAGGTCGTGGGAGTCGCGCCGGCTTCTTCGGCATCATCGTCCTGTTCGGCATGATCGTCAGCCGCTTGCTGCTGACGCTGGTCGAAAACCGCCAGCTGCTGCAGCGCGTCGAGCGGTCTGGTCTGTTCGAGGACAAGCTGCGCGAGCTTGGCGGCGCCCTGGTGGCAGCCATGGACCGCAAGAACACCCTCGAGATGGTGTGTCGTACGGCCCAGCTCGCGCTGGCGGCCGACTCGGTTCTACTGTGGATGCGCGACGCGGCCGGCGATGATCTGGAGGCGGTCGAGGTCCTCAGCGCCAAGCGCGACACGCTGCTGCGGCGTCGCCTGTGCCTGAACGACCCGACATCGCTCGCCGCTCGCGTGGCACGTACGGGAGCGGCCGAGATCGTCTCGAGCGTGCCTTCGGCCAATGCCAGCAACGGCTTCCTGAACGTCTTGCTGCACGCGCAGGCCTTGCTAGCCGTGCCGGTCGTCCATCGCGGATGCGTCGAGGGCGTGCTGATCTGCGTTGACGCCCACAACCCGGCCGCGTACGGGCCGCGCGAGCTGGCGAAGGCCGAGCTACTTGCCTCGCAGGTGGCCGTCGCGCTGGACAACGCTCATCAGCACGCGCTGCAGCAACGTCGGCTGGAAGAGCTCACGGCGCTCTACGAGTTTGCCCAGTCGGCCCACACCGCGTTTTCGGCCGTGGAGATCGTCCGCCAGCTGGTGCCCATCCTGCAGGCGCGGCTCAACTACACCAGCTGCACCATCTGGCTGCGCGACGAGACGACGGGCATGCTGCGTGTCGCGGCGGGCGACGGCCCGGTTGGCGCGCAGCACGTTCTGCGTCCGTCACCGGCGACCACGGCCGCGTTCGCCTCGGGCGAGCCGGTGGGCGTCGGTCTGGAGTCAGGCGACGTGCCGGAAGCCGAGCTGGACGGGTCCGAGCTGGCGGTACCGATGGTGCTCAAGCGGCGCGTGGTCGGCGTGGTCGACCTCGAGAGTCGCATGCCGCACGGCTGGTCAGCAACGGACGAGCGCCTGCTCGTGGCGTTGGCGAATCACGCGGCGCTGGCCATTGACAACCTGCACCTGCTCGACGAGACGCGCAAGGTGGCGGCGCTGCGCGAGCTCGACCGCATGAAAACCGAGCTGTTGAGCACGGTCTCGCACGAGCTGCGTACGCCGCTCGGATCGATCAAGGGCTACGCCACGACGCTGCTGAGCAGCGCCAACAAGCTCCGCAAAGGCGAGCAGCGCGAGTTCCTCGAGATCATCGACTCCGAGGCCGACCGCCTGCGCGAGCTGATCGAGAACCTGCTCGACATGTCGCGACTCGAGGCCGGCGTGCTGCGCATCGACCGGCAGCCCGTGCGGCTTCGGCCGACGGTTCGAGACGTCGTGCGCAAGGTCCAGCTCGCGGCGCCGCAGCACCAGCTCGACCTGGACTGGCCGCGCGAGGATCCTCTGGTCAACGGGGATCAGCGTCGGCTGTACCAGGTCATTCAGAATCTCCTGACGAACGCCGTCAAGTACTCACCGCACGGGGGCTGCATCACCCTGTTGGCGGAGACGCGGGGCCGCGAGCTGGTCGTGTCGATACGCGACCAGGGGCTTGGTATGCCCCCAGCCGAGCTAGATAAAATTTTTGACCGTTTCCACCGGGTCCAGAGCGTAATGGCGAGTGGCATCGGCGGCACCGGGTTGGGACTGGCAATCTGTAAGGGCCTCGTTGAGGCGCATGGAGGCCGGATCTGGGCGGACAGCGAAGGAGAGGGGAAAGGCAGTACCTTCAAATTCACGCTGCCGCTTATGGCGGATGCGCCAGACGTAGCTGTTGCTGCTACACCGAGTCGTTCGAAAGGTGCCCATGATCACCAAGAAGCCAACCGTTCTTGTCGCCGATGACGATCCACGCCTGCTGAAGCTCATCCAGCGCAATCTGGAGATAGCCAATTATCGGGTCGTGACTGTCTCGGACGGGCCGAGCGTGTTGCGCCAGGCCGAGTCGGAGGAGCCCGACCTGTATGTGCTCGACATCATGATGCCGGGTCTCGATGGACGCGAGGTGACACGGCGGCTGCGCGAATTCAGCATCGCGCCCGTGCTGATGCTCACCGCGAAGGACACCGAAGACGACAAGGTGGCTGGTCTCGAGGCGGGCGCCGACGATTACCTGACCAAGCCGTTTGGCGCGCCCGAGTTGATCGCCCGCGTCAAGGCCCTGATGCGTCGTGCCAAGCAGTACACCCGCGAGGCGACGACGCCCTCGTTCACCACGGGTGATCTGACGGTGGATTTCAGCCAGCACCAGGCGCTGCGCGACGGCCAGCCGATCAACCTGACGCCGACCGAGTACCGCATCCTGGCCCACCTGGCGCGCAACGCCGGCCGCGTGGTCACTCAGGACGACCTGCTGACCAAAGTGTGGGGCCCCGCCTACCGGGACGAAGCCCACCTGCTGCGCGTCAACATCGCCCGCCTGCGCCAGAAGGTCGAGCCCGAACCCTCCAACCCGCGCTACGTCATCACCCGCCCCGGCATCGGCTACTCCCTCACCAAGCTCGACAACAACGG
>CBJLVJ010000313.1:0-4693 GCA_966426465.1 uncultured bacterium
GCCCGGCTGTGCCAGGGTATAGATCGCCCGCTCGCGGAGTGGCTCAAAGCTGATGTCTCCGTACGTGTCGTCTTCGACGATCGGGACGCGGTACTGGCGAGCCAGCTCGATCAGACGTTGACGGCGCTCCAGGGGCTGCGTGGTACCCGTTGGGTTCTGGTAACTGGCTGTGGTGTAGATGAATGAGGGCAGACGTCCAATGGCCGCCTGCTGGTCCAGCAGCTCTTCGAGTGCATCCATTCGCATGCCACGGTCGTCGAGCGGGGCAGCCACAAGCTCCAGTCCGAGCTGTCGGAAAATGCGCAGCGTACCGACGTATTCGAACTCTTCGACGACAACCGTGTCGCCCGGCCCGGCGAAGGCCTGCGCGCACAGGTGCAGGCCCTGGTTAGCGCCACTGGTGACCACGATGTCGTCCAACGGCGGACGAACGTCGTGGTTCCGCTCGAAGCGGGTCTGCGCCATCGCCCTGAGCTCGGGCATCCCCTTTGGCTCGGGATAGTGCGCCAGCTCGTGGCCGCGTCTCGCGATCACGCGGCGGGCGGCTTCAGCGAGGTCCCGCGCGGGGAACACACCGGGATCGGGATTACCTGGTCCAAAATTGAACGTGCGCGTCGCCAGAGTCGTCACCTGGGGATGGTACGCCGAGACGTCAGGCTCGCATGGCTGCAAACAGGCGGGTCGGGGTAAGCGGCAGTGTGTTGAGCGTGACCTCCGTCCCGATGGTCCGCAGCGCATCCTCGATGGCGCCGAGGATGGCAGCCGGTGCGGCGATTGTGCCCGTCTCTCCCACCCCCTTGAAGCCTTCGGGGTTGTTGCCGAGCACTGGCGCGTGCACCTCCACGAGCTCGGGCCGCACCGCCACGGGTAAGCCGCGCCCCGGCAGGGCGTAATCCGCCAGGTTCGCGCTCGTCAGTGTGCCGTCTGGCAGATAGACCGCCTGCTCCATGAGCGCATAACCAATACCGTGGACGACGCCACCCTGCAGCTGGCCTCTGACCAGGAGCGGGTTGATCGCCTGACCGCAGTCATGGGCGATGGCATAGCGCAGGATGTTCACGCTGGCCGTATCTGGATCGACCTCGACGATCACAACGTGACAGGCGCCGGTATAGGCGCCTCCACTCTGAAACGTCTCCTGTTCTTCGAAGGCATCACCCAGCAGGTCGGCGAGCGGCACCGTGCGCGCAGGTACGCCACGAAGCGCTGCCCCGGACGGCCCAACCTGGACGTCGTCCGGGTGCGCCTCCAGTGTCGATTGGGCGTGCTCGAGCAGCTTCTGGCGCGCTCGACGCGCCACGGCAGCAGCGGCGTTGCCCACCTCGAGCGCGGAGCGACTACCCGCCGTGTTGGCCGAGGCGGCAACGCTGTCGCTGTCGCCCACGAACACCTGCACCAGCTCCAGTGGCCAGTCCAGGTGCTGCGCCACGACCTGGGCGAACGTCGTGCGGTGCCCCTGTCCGCCGGGCGTCGAACCAAGGTACGCCTGGACTCGGCCGTCGGGCTGGATACGAATGGTGGCCGGCTCCGGCTGCTGGATGCCGGCTGACTCCACACAGCAGGCGACGCCCACGCCGATGCGCGCGCCGGCCCGCTGGCGTTCGCGCGCCTGGGTGTAGCCCACCGCGTCCAGCGCGCGCGACAGCAGCTGTGGATAATCGCCCCCGTCGTAGACCACCGCGCGCGTGCCCATGCGCTTGTAGCCGGTGTCGAATGGCATCTGCGACGGCTGGATCAGGTTGCGTCGACGCAGCTCGGCAGGGTCCATGCGAAGCGTGTGCGCCAGGAGATCCATCGTGCGCTCGATGATGAAGTTGCCGATTTCGCGACCGCCACCGCGGATGAAGCCCGTTGGGACGGTATTGGTGTAGACGAGCACCGACTCGGCATCCAGGGCCGGCAAGCGATAAGCGCTGACGACGTGGCTCAAGATGTTGTCGCTCTGGCCCAGGCCTGGCCCACCGTACGCACCGACGTCGTGGCGCAGGCGAACGCGCAGACCGCGCAGGCTGCCGTCGGCGCGATTGGCTGCGAGCTCGACGTCGGCTACGTCGCCGTGGGACTGGCCGGTCGCCTGGGTGTCCTCCGTACGCGTGGCGACCCAGCGCACAGGCCGGCGCAGCCGTCGCGCGAGCGCCGCCAGGATGATCTCCTCGGGGTAGACCTGGCCCTTGGCTCCGAACGCGCCACCCACGTCTGGCGCCAGGACGTGGACCTGATCGCGCTCGAGGCCAAGGATGCTGGCAATTCGATCGCGTACGCCGTAGACCCACTGGGTCGAGGTCCATACGTTGAGCCGGCCAGTGTCGGGATCCAGCGCCGCCGCAGTAGCGCGCGGCTCCATGTAACCGCCGATGACGCGTCCAAAGCGAAACGACTGACGCACCACGACGGCATCTCCTGACATCTCGCCGTCGATGTCGCCAAATGCGCGCTGTACGCGCCCCGCGATGTTCGAGTCGACGCCCTCGTGGAGAAGGGCTGCACCTGGCCTGAGCGCGGAGTCCACATCGCCCGCCCCGTCCAGGGGCACGAAGTCGACCTCCACTCGCTCGGCGGCGTCTGCCGCCCGGGCCGGATCGTCGGCGACCACGACGGCGATCGGCTCGCCAACGTATCGCACCCTGTCACGCGCCAGGACCGGGCGAGGCCGCACTTCCAGGCCGCTGGGGGCGGGATCGGCCAGCGTGCCGCCGATCTCCGGCAGGTCCGCCAGGCCAAAGACGCCCACCACACCAGGCATGTCACGGGCGGAATCGAGCAGCATGCCCTGGATCCGCGCATGTGGATAGACCGAGCGGACGATGGCCGCGTGCAGCAGCCCGGGCAGGTTGATGTCGCCTGCGTACTGGCCGGCGCCGGTCAGCAGCGGACGGTCCTCGCGGCGCAGCGGCGAGGCGCCGATCAAGCTGGTCATGCCAGCCCTATGACCCCGATGCCCTCGGCGGCCCACGGTCGATGCGGGTAGAGCACGCTTGTTGACACGCCCGGGCGGCCATGCTACCAGTACATCGCGCCGGCCGACGCGCGGATACCACCGTGTAGCCGGGCAGGGGGTTTGGGCGGCAGTTGGCTACAGCGGCAGACCTCGAGATCCAGGGCGGCCAGCAGGGCGCGCCTGGGCGCACCCCCCTCCTGGAGGTCAGCCACGCGACCAGGACATACGGCGGCGGCCTGCTCGGGGGCACACACCACGTGGTCGCGCTGCGCGACCTGAGCCTGACCATTGCCGAGCGCCCGGCCACGATCACCACCGTGGCTGGCGAAAGCGGCAGCGGCAAGACGACGCTGGCCAATGCCATCCTGGGCTTTCTCAGCCTCACCTCGGGCCGCATCCTGTATCGCGGTGTTGACGTGTCGCACCTGCGCGGTCAGGCGCTGGTCAACTATCGGCGCGAGGTTCAGGCGATTTTTCAGGACCCATACGAGGTCTACAACCCGTTCTATCGGGTCAAGCACATTTTCGACATGGTGATCCGCCGCTTCAAATTGGCGCGCAATCGAGGTGAAGCGCGCCAGATGATCGAGGATGCCCTGAAGGTGGTCGGCCTGCGTGGGCACGAAGTCCTGGACAAGTATCCGCACCAGTTGAGCGGTGGTCAGCGCCAGCGCATGATGGTCGCACGCGCATTTCTGTTGAAGCCGCGCTTGATCGTGGCGGACGAGCCGGTGTCAATGGTTGACGCCTCACTCCGAGCGATGATCCTCGACATCATGCTGCACATGCGCGACGACTACGGCATCTCGTTTGTGTACATCACGCATGACTTGAGCACGGCCTATCAGATCAGCGACGACACCTACATCTTGTACCAGGGCTCGATTGCCGAAAAGGGTCCGACGCTGGCGCTGGTGGATAAGCCGCGACACCCGTACGTGCAGCTGCTGCTGAGCTCGATTCCCGTTCCCGATCCCGCGCAGCGCTGGCAAACCGACCTGGTGATGCCGTCTGATGACGAGCAAGCCCACGATGCTGCAGATGGCTGCCCGTTCTACGCACGCTGCGCGTATCACATGCCACGCTGCCGCGAGCAGCCACCGGCCCTGGTGGACGTCGATGCGCGGGGCCACCAGTGCGCCTGCTACCTGTGTGAGCCGGAGGAAGTGAAAGGAGGTCCGTCAAGCGAGCAGGGAGTCGCGGTCGCGCACGCGCGTCCGCCTGAGACACCGGGGGTGTAACCCGGACAACGTCGTTTCCGGAGGTAAGGGGATCACATGAAGCGAAATTTCGGCATCCCAATCCTGCGTCGGACTGCCCTGGTGGCGACCAGTCTGTGGTTGGCCGCGTGCGCGCCAGGCACGCCCGCCTCACCCACGGCCGCTCCGCCCGCGCAGCAGGCAACGGCGCCTGCTCAGCCAACCGTGGCCGGCGCACCGACCGCGGCCGCCAAACCGGCGCCAACGACCGCGCCGGCCGCACCCCAGCCGACGGTTGCCGCGCCTGCAAACGCCGCCGCGGCCGATCGCAAGAACACGGTGATCTTCGACATCGACGGCGGACGGGTGCTCACGCCCGATAACTGGAATCCGTTCACGCCGGGCTTCCGCATGGACCAGGGCTATCACCAGGCCATCCTGGAGCCACTGTTCATCCTGAACTATGAAAGCGGCAACATCGAGCCCTGGCTGGCCGAGAGTATGACGCCCAACGACAAGATGGAAGTCTGGACCCTCCAGCTTCGCCCTGGCGTGG
>CBJLVJ010000314.1:0-4672 GCA_966426465.1 uncultured bacterium
CCGCGAGCTCGAAGCAAGCGGCGTGTCGTTCGCCACCAATGCTCTGCTCCCCAGCCTTGCGCCGCGCGGCGCGGCGCTGAGTGACACGCCGCTGCAGCTGTGGCCACCGCTGCTGGCCACGGCGCTCGTAGGACTGGCGCTCTTGAAGGGCTACCTGCCGGCCGCGGTGGTGTTGCTGCTGCGCGACCGTGCACGCCGCATGACATTCGGCTCCGCGGCGATGGTGCTGCTCGGCACGGCAGCGTGCGCCGGTGTGCTGCGCGTGGATGCCGCGCCGCCGGCCCGCCCCGAGCACCACGTTCCGCTCGTGAGCAGCACCACGCTCACTCCGCCAGCCCCGGCCGCTGCTGCCACGACCGGCGCTGCCCCAGCGGCTCCCGTCCTCGATCGCTGGTTCACGCCGCCTGGTGCACCGGCGCCCGCAGCCCCGAGTCACGTGGAGGTCGTCGGGTCCGATTACCAGTACCAGTACCTGGTCAACGGTGAGCCGCAGGTCATCAAAGGCATGGGCATGAATACGCAGTACGCCAGCCAGCTCAGCCCGGCCGATCGCGGCGCGCGACTCGACGCTGATATGAGCGAGCTTGCCGGGATGGGCGTCAACACCGTGCTCGGCTGGGATCCGAACGAGTTCGACGACGTCCTGCTCGATGCCGCGCAGCGCCACGGCATCGGCGTGATCATGCCCTTCGACCTCGATCCAGAGACCGACTACACCGATCCAATCCTTCGGCAACAGCTGCACGGCGAAGTACTCGCCTGGGTGGCGCGGTATCGCGGCCATCCGGCACTGCGCATGTGGGGCCTCGGCAACGAGGTCCTGCACAAGATCGTGCACCCCGCCTGGGTTGGTCCGCAGGATCCCGCCCGAGAACGCCAGGCTGAGGCGTTCAGCGACTTCCTCATCCACACCGCCGACGACATCCACGTGCTGGATCCGGACCATCCGGTCACGTATCGCTCGGCTGAGGACGCCTTCGTGGACTGGGTCATTGCTGCGATGGACCGCGCGGGAGGCGCCCCGCGTCCCTGGTTTGTGTGGGGCACGAACTGCTACCAGCCGTACCTCCAGAGCATCGTCAGCCACTGGAACCAGCTCGGCATGCCGACGGCGCTGTGGGTCTCGGAGTTCGCGCCCGGCGGCATGGCGGTGCCTGACCGCCCGGACGGGTTCGCGACGATGTGGGGCTACGTTCGTCAGCAACCGGACTGGGTGCTCGGCGGCTCCGTGTACGCGTGGACGCGCAACGGCCCTGAGGGGGTCGACCGCAACTTCGGGCTCACCGACGACGGCGTGCCGGTGGACGGCCGGTCCCTGGACATGTTGACCAGCCTGTTCCAGACAGACTGATAGACTGCTTGTCCGTACATTGTCTGGGCCGTGTGAGCCGCGGATACATGCCAGCGACACTTGCACCCAGGGGTCTGAATGTACGTACATTTTGGCTGAGGTGTCCGTCGACCGTCGTGAGCTCCGCGCGCTAGGTCTGCTGTTCGTCGGCGGCTTCGCCACGTACCTCACGCTGCGGCCCCTGCTCGGACTTGGCCACGAGCTGACCGTCGCCGCCCTCGCCTGGCTGCTCCACGCCGCCGTCGACACGCACCTCTGGGAGCCACTCGTCCAGTCCGCGGGAATCGACCCCATCTACGCCGGCGCGGCGATTCGTGCCGTCGGCGGCGTCCAGGTGCTCGGCCTCGGCGTCGCCGGACCCTTCGGCACTTTCCTGCACGGGCTTGCGCCCAATCTGTTGCTCGGGCCGGAGTCCGTCGTCCACCACGCCGCGATGAGCATGGTCGCCGCGCCTGGTGCACCCGCCCTCGGTCGCGCGCTCGCCACGTTCGGTGCCGACGTGCTCGGGCTGTCCCTCGGGCTGTGGCTGTTCTGGCGCTGGCGCGCCATCAACTGGCCGTTCGCAATTGTCGGCGCTCTGATCCAGGCCCAGATCGGCGTCAATCACCTCCTCACCGTGCACGTGCCGCTGGCGGACATGGATGCCTCGGGCATGCCCTTCGCCCTGCAGGTGGCCATGCCGAACGGTGGCTGGCTGACCGATCGACTTGCCGGAATGCCGAGCGACCTGCGCGACCTGCTGATCGGCGCAACGCTGCTGCTGTTGGCCTACCTTGTCTCGGCTGCGCTGGTCGTCCTCCTGGTGGGCGCTTCACGGCTCCTGCGCGTGCGGCGACTCATCCGTCTTCCGCGCAGCACGCCATCGACGCCCATGCGATCCTCACCTGTGCTCATCAGCGCGGCGCTCGCGCTCCTGACGGCGTGGTCGCCAGTCGGTGCCTTAGCGGTCGGCGCGTCCAACTGGCAGACCAGCGCCGCGGGCACCGACATGTCGCTTCAGTCCGTCCCCGCGCGAACCTCGCGGCACACCCTGCGCGTCTCAGGCGCAACCCCTGTCAGCATCACCCACCCGACCGATACCACCTGGCAGTACGTCGTCGACGGAATGCCCGAGGCCATCCGTGGCGTCGGCTACGGTCCGACTCCGCGCGCACGTGCCCAGGCGTTCGCCGATTTCCTGCCAGTCCTGGTCGATCGCATCCACCAGGTGGATCCGAATCATCCGGTGCTCTACCGCGACGCCGAGGACCAGTACTTACCCTGGATCACCACCGCGTTTGCGCAGGCCGGAGGCAGCCGGCCGTGGCTGGTGTACGGCGCGAACGTCTATTCGTCGGCTCGCCTTCAGCAGATCGTCGCGAACTGGCCCGTCCAGTGGCCAGGCCAGGCGCTGGTCATTTCGGAGTTTGCCCCCGGCGGCATGAGCCCCACCGACCGCCCACAAGGTTTTCAGCAGCAGTGGGACGTGATCCGCTCGCGGCCAGAGACGATCCTTGGCGGTCTGGCGTATACGTGGGCCACCAACGGGCCGGAGGACCTCGACCGCGTTTTCGGTCTCGTCGATCCCAACGGTGTACCAACCGATGGTGGCCTGGCCACGCTCAGCACGCTGTACCTGTCCGATACGGCGCTCGCCGAGTCCAGCGGGAGCAACTGACCTCAGTTCGGCGTCGTCAGGCCGGCGCCCTCTGGAAAGAGCGTGGTCACGGATCGCGCCGGCAGGATGTCACGCGCGTTGCCGTCCTGTACGAGCATGTGTCCCAGTCGATCCGCGTGGTGCGTCCGGTCGGTGCGTGTCACCACCCGCGACGGATATCGATCGAGGTCGCTGCCGTCCAACGTGAGCGTCATGTCGACCGGATTGAACGCCTGGTTGACGATGAATACCGCGGGCACGCCATCCGCTGTCCGGATCGCCAGCGTCTGGAGCGACTCACCGCCATCTATGCTGGAGTCCAGCACGCGCGCACCTGGCTGCAGATAGGGCAGGATCTGCTCCGATCCGTAGTAGCGTTGGCGCCGAGCAAACTGGTTGTCAGGTCCGTGCAACACGCCCCAGCGCGTAATCGCGTCGTCTCCTGGCTGCAGATAGTCCACCGCGTCCCAGTACAACGCGGCATCCGCGCCATTTCGGTAATAGCTCAATAGCATGCTTGCGATGTCGACCGTGAACCCGTTTTGCGCATTCGCCTCCTGGCCGACGTCGAGATCGCCGAAGCTGAACGAGGTGTACTCCGTCACGATGACTGGCAGGTCCGGTCGTCGCTCGTGGACGTACTCGACCACCCAGCTCACGTCGGAGCTGGCGTAATACTGGTGGAAGCCGACAAAGGCCATGTTGTCGGCGATGGTCGGGTCCTCCAGCAGCGGCGGTAAGTAGCGCAGAGCGTTGAGCGCGTCCGCCGTGTCCGGACCGTAAAGCTTGACGCCGTCCTGTGCCAGAAGCGGCTCGCGCCGAGCACCACTGTGACAATGCGCGCGAGCGTGCGTCTCATCGACAGCCCATCCCACTACTTTCGCACATGCCGCGCGCATATGTCCGTACATGCACGGGCTCTATCATTTGACCTCCGTGGACACGACCGCCATCCTCAGCACCTGCCTGGCCTCGTCCCTCCTCACGCTTGTCGCCTTTGCCGCGCACGGGCGCCTGGCCGGCAGCGGCGAACGCCCGGGCTGTCTCTCCATGATCGCCTTCGTCATGGGCTGGCTTGCGCTGCTTACCGCCATCCTGACCGGCGTCTTCCTCGTCGGCGGCCGCAGCACCCGATGAGCCAATCGCAGGCCGACAAGCTCCGATTCTGGCTGGAATCCGGCGGCACGCTGCGGCTCGTCCAGAGCGACGATGGGCACGCCCTCGTCGACCTGTGCACCTGTACCGGCGAGCTGATGGAGCGTTGCCTCGTCGACGAGACGGACGCGCTCCGACAACTGCTACAGCAACACGACCTCAGCGGCTGATCAGTCTGCGCGCGCGGGTCGGAATCATGTGGTGCACCCGCAGCACGCGTTCGCGCTGCTCTTCCGCATCCAGCGTACGCACGCGCGCGTGCAAGAGATCCCGAATGCTGATGAGGCCTGCCAGCCGTCGCGGTTCGCCGCGCTCCACCACCGGAAGCCTGGTCCGCCCGGTCTGCGCCATGCGGTACACCACCGCGCGCAGCGGTTCGTCCGGGTGCGCGACCATGGGATCCGTCCGCACCAGGTCCAACAACGGCAGATCCGCCTGCGTCGTGCGTGAGGCCTCCAGCGCCTGCTCGAGCTCACTTGCGGCGACGACGCCGACCAGCACCTCGTGCGCATCGAGCACCGGATACAGCC
>CBJLVJ010000315.1:0-4660 GCA_966426465.1 uncultured bacterium
ACGACGCCGATGGATGGGTCGTCGCGCACGTCGGCGAATGCCTCTTGCAGCTCGAAGATGGTCTCGGGCCGAAACGCATTGCGTACCTCAGGCCGATTGATGGTGATCTTGGCAATGCCTTCGAAGTGCTCGTAGCGGATGTCCTGGAACTGGCGCACGGTCTGCCACGCGACGGGCATGGCTCTACATTAGCCGAGCGCGGCGTTCAGCGTCGCCGGACGACCACCGCCGTGGCATTGTCGGCGCCGCCGCGAGCGACCGCCTCTTCGACCAGCCGTTGCGCGGCGGCCTGGGCGCTCGGCGCGGCCTCGATCGCGCCCGATATATCGGCTTCGTTCAGGTAGCCCGTGACGCCATCGGAGACGAGGATCAGCGCGTCCCCCGACTCGAGGCGCACGCCCGTGAACAGGTCCACCTCGACGCGTGGCGCGTTGCCCAGCGTGCGCGTGAGCAGGTTCCGAAACGGGCTGAAGCGCGCTTCGCGTTCGGTCATCTGGCCCGCCTGCACCTGCTGATTGACCCACGTATGGTCGACCGTGACCAGCATTGTCTGGCCGCCCGAATAGGCATAGGCTCGGCTGTCGCCGACGTTGGCGATCATCGCCTCACCGTCCTCGCCGAGCAATGCGCACACGAGCGTGGTGCCCATGCCCTCCTTCTCGACGTCTTCGCCCGCCGCGTTCCAGATCATCCGATTGCCCAGCTGAACCGCGCTGGACAGCAATTCGTCGGGGCTGGACGCTGGGTCGGCCTGCTCGAATGCCCGCCGCAGCGCATCGACAGCCAACGCGCTGGCGACTTCGCCAGCTTTGTGGCCACCCATGCCATCGGCGACCGCGACCAGCACCTGACCCTGCCGCGGGCCGTCGGCCGTCAAAGCGAGCAGCGAGTCTTCGTTGGCCGCGCGGACGCGGCCAACATCAGTGGCGGTTCCAATGTCCAGGGCTGCGTCCGTCGATGTCTTCTCGAGTCGCTCGGGCATACGGCTCCCGATCGAGTACTTCGCAGAAAAGCCTACTGCATGGCGCCGCTTGCGACGGCCCGGGGTGAGTGTGGGCATAGGTCTCGTGCAAGCAAACGTCACACCCCCGAGTAGGGGGATGGTCTGAGCTGCCCGCTCGCGTCGACCGAAACGGTTCGGCGCGGGCGGCGTGACGGTTATACTCATTGGGCCCAGCCACTGGTGTGGGTGTGCCACGTTGTCCCGGTACCGAGTCCGCGTACCGAACGACTCGACTCGACTATCCGGACCTTTTCGCGTCAGCCGCCGGCGGCGCGTTTCTACGAGGACCCTGCTCATGCTGCGCATTTTGAATCTCAAAAAAGCCTACGGCGGGCACGACGTGCTGAAGGACGTGTCCTTCGAAATCGGCGACCGCGAGCGTGTGGCGCTGGTCGGCGCCAACGGCGCGGGCAAGTCGACGCTGCTCAAGATCGTCGCCGGCGTGGTGCAGCCAGACGAAGGCAGCATCCGACTACAGGGCGACGCCGCATCCGAGACGGCCTATCTGCCACAGGACGCGGGTGTGCGTAGCGGGCGCAGCCTGTGGGACGAGATGCTGTCCAGCTTTCCCGAGCTCCAGCAAGCTCAGGCCGAGCTGTCGACCATCGAGTCTGACATCGGCGAGGCCGCCACCGAAGGTGACGACGAACGCTTGCAAGCGCTCATCGACCGCCAGGGCACGCTCCTCGAGCACTTCGAGCGGCTGGGCGGCTATGCCGTCGAGGCGGAGATCGCCAAAGTCCTGCACGGCCTCGGCTTTGCGAGCGCCGATCGCGACAAGCCGACGGAGGCATTCTCGGGTGGCTGGCAGATGCGCATCGCGCTGGCCAAGATGCTGGTGCGCAAACCGGGCCTGCTGCTGCTGGACGAGCCGACCAACCATCTCGACCTGGCGGCGTGTGAGTGGCTGGAGGGCTACCTGGCCGAGTACCCGGGCTTGATCCTGGTCGTTTCGCACGATCGCTATTTCCTGGATCGCGTCACCGGGCGCACGCTCGAGCTGGACGATGGTGTCGCGACCGATTACCACGGCAACTACAGCTATTACCTGGCCGAGAGCGCGCGTCGACGCGCCGAGCGCAAGGCTGCCTACGACCGACAGCAGAAGTACATCGCCCGCCAGATGGCATTCATCAATGCCACACGAGCCAACGCCGCCCGCGCGGCGCTGGCCAAGAGTCGTGAGCGAGCGCTGGCCAAACTGGAGCGCGTGTCCGCACCACCGGCTGAGCCGCCGCGCATCACCGTGAAGCTCGCCACCGGCAAGCGCAGCCCAGATCGGGTGCTGACGGCCGAAGGCGTGTTCAAGTCGTTCGGCGACAACGATGTCCTGCGCGGGCTGTCGTTGGCCGTGGATCGAGGCGACCGGATCGCGCTGGTTGGACCAAACGGCTCGGGCAAGTCGACGCTGCTGCGCCTGCTGGCCGGCATCGACTCGGCCGATCGCGGCAAGATCACGACAGCCGAGGACGTGAGCGTCGGCTATTACGCGCAGGACCAGTCCCAGACGCTGGACGAGTCGCGCACGGTCGTGGACGAAGTGCTTGCGCACGCGCCGAGCGGCTGGGGCGTGGAGTCGGTGCGGGGTCTGCTGGCGCGCTTTCTGTTCACCCAGGACGACGTCTTCAAGGTGATCGGCGCGCTCTCAGGCGGCGAAAAGAGTCGTCTCAGCCTGGCCAAGCTGCTGCTCAAGCCGCGCCAGCTGCTGCTGCTGGACGAGCCGACCAACCACCTGGACGTGCCGTCCAAGGACGAGCTGGAGAAGGCGCTCAACGACTACGCGGGCGCGGTGATCTTCTCCTCGCACGACCGCTTCCTGTTGGATCGGGTGGCGACGAAAGTGGCCGAGCTGGAAGACGGCAAGCTGCGCATCTACCACGGCGGCTGGACCGCCTATCGCGAGGCCAAAGGCGAGCTGCCCCTGGCCGTCGCCCACGAGGCAGCCACCGAAGGCGCCGCGGCCTAGGCCTAGCCCTGGAGCGGCTCCTCGGTTGGCGAGCCGCCGCCGGGGGGAAAGTTCAGGCGGGCGGCGATCACGCCCATGATGATGACGCTGTCGGCGGGCAGCTCGAGCGGTGCGATGCCCTCGCCGACGGCCTCCAGCCGTACCTGATCGTCGCGAGCAAAGTAGCGCCGCGCGGTCCGCAGCGGGTCGCCATCCACCTCGGCCTCGACCACCACCAGGTCGCCGTCGCGTGCCTCGACGCGCGTGTCGACGCTGACCGCGTCACCCGTGTGCAGGCCGAGGCCGGCCAGCGCCTCGTCGCGCATCCAGAACGGATTACGCCCGCTGGGCAGCTCCGAGTTCCAGCTGAACGCGCCAGTCGCCGTCATCCCATCGAGGCCCCGATTGTACGTTCGGAGGCCGCGCCAGGCCGGTTCGGCTACAGTTGAGCAGATGAGTACAGGTGAGGGCGTCGACGCCCGCGACGAGCGCTCAGACCGCGACGATCGTGACCGGCACGGCGAGCGCATCGGAGTGGGCGGCGGAGACGATTCCGTCACCCGCATTCAACTGGCCGCCCGCTGGGCGGAGTCCTACGGCCCGGCCACCGACTCGCTGGGGGGCGTGCTCAGACGGTTCCGAGCGGCGTTCGAATACCTGGATGCCGTGACCCACGGCGTGGAGCCGCCGGACCTCGACCGCGAGGTTGCCGAGACCCGCCAGGCACAGCAGCCGGTGCCCGCGCCCGCGTACGCCGCGCCGTCACCAGGCGCCGCCCGACCGGCCGAGCCCGGGCCGCCACCGCCACCCCCGCCGAGCGCGCCCGAATCCCGTCCCTGGGCGTGAGATAATTCGAAAATACATCGAATTACAACCCCAAAGCCTTCGTTAAACCACGCGCGTGTGGCTATAAACGCGCGACACATGCTGCGTCTCGGTCCGAAGTTGTGCCCGCTGCTGGTGGCCTTGGCGCTGTCCGTCATGGCCCCAGGGGGTACCAAGGCCTTTGCCGCCCAGCGACAATCGACTGCCGCGCTCCGCGCCGCCGGCGCTGCAGAGGTCCCGAACGTGTACGTCCGCGCGCCTCAGAATGCAGACTCCGGCCAGCCGCTCCAGGTCCTGATTGCCCTTCACGGCATGGGCGGCAACGGACCGGCCTTCGCCGCTGCATTCGCCAGCATGGCCGATGCCCAGGGCTGGCTGATCGTCGCGCCCACCATCAGCTACGGCGATTGGACCGATCCCAACCAGATCGCGCGAGAGGACCCGGCGCTGATCGCGTGGCTGTCGGACTACGTCCGCCACCTTTCGCAACGCACCGGCTATAGCGTCGATCCGCGGGTGTTGCTGTTTGGGCATTCGCGCGGCGCACAGCTCGCGCTGCGCTTTACCGAAATTCATCCCGACGAGGTCGCCGGCGTCGCCGCCGCGTCGGCGGGCACGTACACGCTGCCGTTCGCGCGCGACCAGCGCACCGGCCAGTCGCTCGACTTTCCGTTCGGAGTCGCCAACCTGGCCCAGACTGACGGCGGGCAGCCATTCGACGCGAGCAGCTTCGAATCAGTGCCGATCTGGATTGGCGTGGGCGCAGCCGACACCAACGACGCCGACGTTCCCGACGCGTGGGACCCTTACCTCGGCGACGACCGCCTCCAGCGCGCCAGGACCTTCACCGAGGCGCTCCAGAACATGGGCGCTGACGTCACGCTGAA
>CBJLVJ010000316.1:0-4659 GCA_966426465.1 uncultured bacterium
GGGTAGAACAATGACGACTGCGCAGCGCACGCGCCTGGAACACGAGAACAGCTTCGGGAGCGTCCTTCGAGCGCAGCGGCTCGAAGCCGGCCTGACCCAGGCGGCTCTGGCTGAGCGCGCAGGGCTGAGCGTGCGCGCTATCCAGCACCTCGAGGCTGGCATGGGCCAGCCCTACCCCGATACCGCTCGACGCCTCGCCGACGCGCTCGAACTCAGCGAGGCTGCCCGCTCCCCCTTCCAGGCCGCCGCCCGGCCCAGCCCGCGCAGGTCGGCAGCAGCGCCGCGACGCTTCTTCGACGTGTTCCTGTGCCACAACGAGCAAGACACCCGGCACGTGGAGCGCCTGGCCGAGGCGCTCAAGGCGGTCGGCGTCGAGCCATGGCTGGACTGCTGGTATCGCGCTGCTGGCGAGGACCAGGCGGATCAAGCGGAGGCGGTGCAAGCCGCACTGCGCGCCTCGGCCACCTGCGCCGTCCTGGTCGGTCCGCGTGGGCTGGGCGACTGGGAGTCGGGCACGCTGGGGCTCGCCTTGCGACGTGCTCAGCAAAAACGGGCGTTCCGTTTGTTGCCGGTGCTGCTGCCCGGGGTACCTGAGCCGTTCGACGCCACCACCCTGCCGCCCCAACTGGGCACCCAACCCTGGGTGGACCTGCGGGCGGGTATTGACCAGCCACATGCGCTGCCGCGGCTGACCAGCGCGATTCGCGGCACGTTGCCCGAGCCAGAGTGGCCGGCCGGACTGGCCGAGACGCGCTGTCCGTATCGCGGGCTGCAGCCGTTCCGGGAGGACGACGCCGAGCTGTTCTTCGGTCGCGACGGTGACGTCCAGCGCCTGCTCGAGCGGTTGAAGACCACCCGCTTTCTGGCGGTGGTTGCCCCCTCCGGCGGTGGAAAGTCGTCGCTCGTGCGAGCCGGGCTGTTGCCGGCGTTGCGCCGCGGCGCGCTCCCAGGCAGCGAAACCTGGCGACCGATCGTCTTCACGCCGGGCCCGGAACCGCTCACCACGCTGGCTGACCACCTGCTGAATAGCTCCAGCACGGGCACCATGCAACGCACCGTCGATCGGCTCGAACGCGACGGTCGCACCCTGCACCTGGCGGCGTCGCTCGCGCTGGCCAATCAGTCGCCGGACGCGAGGGTTCTGCTGGTGGTCGACCAGCTCGAGGAGATTTTCGCCCAGTGCCGCGATCAACACCAGCGGGCCCAGTTCGTCGCCAACCTGCTCTACGCATCGGCCATCCCGGACGGACGCACGGTGGTCGTGGTGACAATGCGGGCGGATTTCTATACCCGCTGCGCCGAACACCCCGAGTTAGCCGCACGCCTGGCCGCGCACCAGCACGTGCTCGCCACGCTCGATGGTCCAGGCCTGCGGCAGGCAATCGAGGGTCCGGCGCGGCGCGTCGGGCTGGTGTTCGAACCGGGCCTGGTTGACACGATCCTCGACGAGGTGGCGGGAGAGCCGGGAGCGTTGCCATTGCTCGAGCACGCGCTCCTGGAGCTGTGGGCACGGCGGCGAGGCGGTCTGCTGACGCTGGAAAGCTACCGAGCGAGCGGCGGCGTCCAGACGGCAGTTGCCCAGCGCGCGGAGGCGGTCTACACCGGCCTCCAACCGGAGGAGCGGCCGGTCGCGCAACAGGTGTTGCTGCGGCTCACCCAGCTGGGCGACCGTACGGAGGATACCCGCCGCAGGGCGAGCCTCGACGAGCTCGTCACGCGCGACGATGAGCGCGAGGCGACTGAGCGGGTGGTGCAAGCCCTGGCCGACGCGCGGCTGGTAACCACAAGCGGTGACGCCCAGAACGGCCACTCCTGGGTCGAAGTGGCACATGAGGCGCTCATCCGCAGTTGGCCCCGCCTGCGACGATGGCTCGACGAGGACCGCGCCGCTTTGCGCATTCACCGCCGGCTCTCGGAAGCCGCGCGCGAGTGGCAGCGGCTCGAGCGGGATGATGGCGCGCTGTATCGAGGCTCTGGGCTCGCCGCGGCACTCGAATGGCAAGAGCACCACGGGGCCGCCTTGAATGACCTGGAGCGCGAGTTCCTGGCGGCGAGCGTGGCGCTCCAGCAGCGTGAACGCGGGGCGCGGGAGCGTCAGCGACTCCTGGTCATGCTCGGGCTGGCATCCGGCCTGGTTGTAGCCCTCCTGCTTGGTGGTCTGGCCGCGGTGCAGTGGCGACAGGCGGACCTCCAACGCGACGCCGCCGAACATCAGCGTCAGACCGCAGTGGCCCGCGAGCTGGCCTTCCAGGCCGACGCGGTGCGCAGGGGCAGCGCCGTGCTGCTACCCCGGAGCGTGCTGCTCGCCGCGGAAACGCTGAAGCGCTTCTCGTCCCGGGAAGCGGAGTCCACGCTCCGACATGGGCTGGCACTCCTCGGCCGGCCAATCCTCAGCCTGACTGTCCCGTCGCGCGTGCAGCAGATTGCCTACAGCCCGGATGGGCAGTACCTGGCGAGCGCCGAGGACGACGGTAGCGCCCGTATCTGGGCCCTGGCCAGCGGCCAGGAGGTAAACCGTCTGGCGCATGGAGGTGCCGTCCAGGCCGTTGCCTGGAGCCCGGACGGGCGCTACGTGGCTACCGGTAGCGACGATCGCACCAGCCGCATCTGGGACGCCCATAATGGGCACGAGGTGGCGCGGCTGGTGCATGACGACCGCGTGTACGCTGTCGCATTCAGCCCAGACGGAGGCTGGCTCGCCACCGCCAGCACGGACGGCAGCGCGCGTGTCTGGGAATGGGCGACGAACGCGGTACTGGCGCACATGGCACATGCGGGTCCTGCGCAGACCCGCTATAGCCCGGATGGGGGGAGCCAGTTCGCGGAGGCGACGACACAATCGATCGCTTTCAGCCACGACGGGCAGTACGTCGTCACGGCCAGAAGCGCGGATCGCACTGCGCGCGTCTGGGAGGCGACAAGCGGCCGCGAGGTCGCCCGCCTGCAGCATGACGACGTCGTGCTGGCCGCCACCTTCAGCTCGGATGGGCAGCACATTGCCACGGGCAGCGCCGATGGCACTGCTCGGGTCTGGGCAATGCCCACCGGTCAGGAGGTGACGAATGCGCGCATGGCGATCGAATGGGGCGCCCCTGTGTTCACGGTCGCTTTCAGCCCGGACGGGCAGTACCTGGCCGCCGGCGGCTACGGCTCCATCACCCGGATCGAGGAAGTCGCGAGCGGCAGCGAAATCGCCAGCTTGTGGAACGACGATACCGTCCAGCACATTTCATTCAGCCCAGACGGGCGGTACCTGGCCACCGCCAGCAACGACCGGACGGCGCGCGTCTGGCTCGTCAGCAGTGGCCAGGAAGTCACACGCATGCCGATGGAGGCCGCTGGCACGGTCTACGACGTGGAGTTCAGCCCGGATGGACGCTCACTGGCCAGCGCCAGCGACGATAAGACCGTACGCGTGTGGGAGGCCACCAGGCCATGGCAGGACACCGGTCTGTACCACCGCGACAACGTGATCTTCGTCACTTTCAGCCCCGATGGACGCTTGCTCGCGACGAGCTCGGGTAACAACGCGACGATTTGGGACGCGACGAACGGCCACGAGCTCTTGCGCCTGGCGCACCCAGCCGTCGCCTGGGCGATCCAGTTCAGCCCGGACTCGCGCTCCCTGCTGACGAGCAGTTTCGATGGTAATGCGCGCATCTGGGACGTGGGCACCGGCCAGGAGGTGGCGCGCTTCCATGACGAGGTGAATCTGCGTATCTGGGGCGCACGCTTCAACCCAGACGCCCGGTATGTGGCGACCACCGGGCAGGAGGGCACCGTCCGAGTCTGGGACGTGGCCAGCGGTCAGGAGATGATGACTGCGCACCACGACGGCGCCGTCGGCTCGCCGCGCTTTACCCCGGATGGGCGCTTTCTGGTGACAGGCAGCGTGGACCGCACCGCGCGCGTGTGGGAGGTCGCGACTGGCAACGAAGTCGCCCGCATGGTCCACGAGTATCCGATCAACAATCTCGAGATCGATCCCACCGGGCGCTATGTCGCAGTTGGCGACGATCAGACGGCGCGCGTGTGGGAGTTGAACAGCGGCCGTGAGGTGCTGTACCTGCCCCACGAGACCGCCGTGAACGGCGTCGCATTCAGCCCCGACGGTCGCTATCTGGCCACGGCCGCGCGCAACGGTGTGGCCCGACTATGGGAGATGACCAGCGGCCGCCAGGTCGCGGCTATGGCCCACGACAAGCCGCTCAACGGGCTGGCCTTCAGCCCGGATGGTCGTTATCTCGCCACCGCCAGCAACGATCACACGGTTCGTCTCTGGGTCCCCGTGCTGGAGGATCCGGTCGCCCAGGCGTGCGCTCGCGTGACGCGGAATCTCACGCCCGACCAGTGGCACCAGTACCTGCGTGATGAGCCCTACGCCGAGACCTGCCCCGGTCTTGCCGAGCGAAAGGAGTAGCCCCTTCGGCGTGCGTGTGTGGTTGTGGCTTAGCGGGAACGGAACCAGTGGGCCGAGGGCGGAATGTGGCGGGCGACCTGTTCCTGGGCGCGACAGCCGACGCAGACGGCGAGCGCAGCCTGGGCGTTGGGCTTGCCGCAGCGGCGGCACTCCAGAATCAGGGCGGTCACGGGCTGCATGAGCTGCGAGTAGGTGAGCATTGGGATCCAACTCCTTGATGCCGGCGCGGTGCATCCGCG
>CBJLVJ010000317.1:0-4655 GCA_966426465.1 uncultured bacterium
GCCCCGCTCCAGCGCGGCGTGAATCGTGCTGACTGCTTCGCTGTCCTCGATGTGGCCGTAGCGCTCGCCGCCGCTCATCGGCCAGCTGCCGAGCGTGATGGGCGAAACCGCCAGGCCCGTGCGGCCGAACTCGCGCGACTCCACGCCGGCTAGGAGCTTGACGGAACGTGAGCCATCGCGCGCCGCTTGCTCACCCCTTCGAGCCGACCGTCGGGGGTGAAGTCGAGCTCCGCGGACGGACCGAGTCGCTCGAGGCGTGGGTTGGCCTCGACCTCTTCGGCCAGCGCCTCGCTGGCCCACAGCTCGTCCACCTCGAGCGTGCTGCGGATCACCGCCACCCGCGCGTCGGCGCCATGGCCGACCGCGTGCAGTGCCACCTGCATCGCCTGGCGGTCGGACTCGAGCACGATCGGGATCTTGATCGCCTCGAGCGC
The DNA here is from genome assembly GCA_966426465.1 of uncultured bacterium. Lineage (GTDB taxonomy): Bacteria > Chloroflexota > UBA6077 > UBA6077 > CF-72 > CF-72. The sequence continues at coordinate 435 of CBJLVJ010000317.1, forward strand.
GCTCGAGGTCAGGCCGTTCAGGTACATCTTGGCCAGGTCGAGCTTGTCGTACAGCCGACGCGTGGTGAAGTCGGCGATACCCACGCCCAGGCCGTTGCCGCCCGACTCGTCGGTCAGGTCCAGCACGACGATGCGCTCGAAGTTCGGCACCTTGTCGCCGCCGATGCGCCGCCACATGCCGACCACGTTGTAGTCCATGCCGCTGCCCGAGATGTTCTTGCCCAGCCAGCCGACCACCAGCACGTGCAGGTGCTCGAACGGGACGCGCGGCAGGTAGTCGTTGGCCACGCGCAGCAGCTCACGATCGGTGTCGACAAAGCCCTCGGGTAACGTGGCGCGGACGACGGCGAGGTCGTGCGCGGCGTTTTCGACCAGCGCCAGGCCGGCCACGATGTTGGCCCGTTCCAGCGCGAGCACCGCGCCCTGAGGGATCGACTCGCGCAGGCCGTGGGCGTGGATCTGCTCGGCGCCGACGGCTTTGCCCAGCCCGATACACGTCATCTTGCACAGGCCGCTCTCGATCTCGCCGCGAAATGCCGTGTGCGCCTTGACCCGATTGACCACGATCGTGGCGTCGGCCTGCGCGGCGTTGGCATCCAGGTACACCATGGCACCGCTCGCGGTGCGGCCGAGCTCGACGGTGTCCATCGTGGCACGGATGGGCGCGCCGACGGACTGCTCGGTGATGCCGTACTCGGCCAGCACGTGGCGCTGGCCCTCGACCGTGGCGCCGCCGTGGCTGCCCATGGCGGGCACGACGAACGGCTGCCCGCCCGCGGCGCGCACCACCTCGGCCACGGTACGGATGACCAGCGGAATGTCGGCGATGCCACGGCTGCCGGCGGTGATGGCCACTGACGCGTTGGGTTTCAACAGCCGCTCACCCAGGCCGATGCGCCGCAGCTCGCCGCGCACAGCCTCGGCCACGTCCTGGACGCGGTCGGTCGGCAGGTCCTGGCGAACTTTGAAGAAGCGCGGCAGCGGCAGGACGGGATAGTCGGTCACCAGCTCCGAGTGTACGCCGCCAGCCGCCCTGGCCCGCAGCCGCGGCCAGCGGCGAGGCCGCTACGCAGCTTGTCAGACATAAGAGCGATTAGATCTGACAAGACACCGCGCACGGGCGACGCGACCCGATACGCCGGGCGAAGCGAGGCGGCACCCGACGACTGACTGCTCCCGACGGTACTTGCCGCTCTGGGGTTGCCCGGGCAGGTGCCGAACATAATTCCGCCCTGTTGATGCCACGCCCGGGACTGTACGCGTCACTCGCCGCGTCCACAATCGCGCTCATTTTCGGTCTGGCGCTCATCGCCCCCATGCCGTTCTGGCACACCGAGCCGCACGGCCCGTCCACCGCCGTCGGACAAACCGCTGCGGACGGGCTGGGCTGGCCCGCCGCACTCCTGGCCGTCGGCTTCGCCGTGGCGCTGTGCGCGCCCTACCGTCCGTACATTCTGGCGTTGCGCTGCGCGCACGCCGTCCCCACCCGGCTGCTGGTGCTGCTCACGGTCGCTCTGGGACTGGTGGGCGCCGCGATCTTCCCTGGCTTCGGCAGTGACCTGCTGGTCTACCTCGACTACGAGCGCCTGTGGACCGTCTACGGCGCCAACCCGCTGCTGGCCTTCCCCAATATGCACCCCGAGGACTGGGCGTTCGCGTTCACCTGGATCCCGCAGCAGCCGAGCCCGTACGGCCCGCTGTGGCCGATGCTGACCTGGCCGATCGCTCGGCTGGCCCAGGACGATGTGTGGGCCTGGATCGGCGGCTACAAACTGCTGTCCCTGGCGGCGTACGCGACCTCATGTGTGCTGGTGTGGGGCTCAGCCGAGCCAGCCCATCGCAAACGCGCGCTGGTGCTCTTCGCGTGGAGCCCGCTGGTGCTGTTCGAAGTACTGGGCAAAGCCCACAATGACAGCCTCCTGGCCGTGTCCACGCTGGGGGCGATCTGGTTCGCCCGCCGCCACCCCGCGCTGGCTCTGCCCGTGGCAACCGCCGGCATGCTGATCAAGCTCAGCGGGCTGGCCGTCGTGCTTGGCCTCATGGTCGCGCTGCTGCGCCAGCGCGCCTGGCGACCGCTGGCGATTGGCCTGGCGGCATCGGCCGGGCTCACGCTGGCGATGTACGGCGCCTTCTGGTCAGGCCCCGACACCCTGGCGCCGGTCCTGTTCCAGACGAGCCGTGTAGTGTGGTCGCCCGGCGCACTGGTCATCAGCGTCTTCGGGTCAGTGCTGCCGCGGGTGGACCTGCTGGCGCGCCTGACCACCGCCGCGGTATGGGCCGCCACGTGTGCCCTGCTCGCCCTGCGCGGCCGTGATCTCGTGCGCGACACGTCGGTGCTGTTGATGGCCACGCTGCTGCTGCTCACGACGGCCTTTTTCGCCCACTACCTGGTGCCAGTCGTCGCCCTCGCGGCACTTTCCGGGAATCGGCGCCTGGAGCACTTCGTCGTGGCGCTGTCGATGGGCTCGCTGGCTGCCTATTCCGTCGAGCTGCTGGGCGCAGCGTTTCCAGCGAGCTGGATCGGCTCGAGCGCGTATCAGAGCCTGGGCAGCCTGGTGACGCTGCTGCCCGGCGCGGTGCTCGGCGTGTACTGGCTGGCGATCGACCGACTCAACCGGGCTGCGCCAGACGCGGCCGTGCTCGGCGGTTCGGCGGCGAGCCAGCCCGCATGAGCAGGCTCGCGCCTGCGCCGCACCCTTCGGCGGCTCGGCTCGCGCACTCCAGCCTCACACGCTCGTGCCGCTGCTCACGGCCGGGATAACTCAGACCGGAGTCAGACCGCGCATGTGCTGAGCGCTCGGCACGGCAGTTGTTCGGCTCGGCTACGGGTAAAAACCGCGCGTTAGCGTTGCCTCGGCAACGCGGCTCACGGACAGCATGTAGGCGGCCAGGCGCAGGTCGATGTCGTGCTCGGTTGCCGTGCGGTGCACGTCCTCGAACGAGCGCACCATGATGCGCCGCAGCCGAGCGTTGATCTCGTCGATGCTCCAGAAGAACTCTTCGCGGTCCTGGACCCACTCGAAGTAGCTGACCGTGACGCCGCCGGCGTTGCACAGGATGTCCGGGATGACCATGATCCCGCGCTCGTGCAGGATGTCGTCGGCCTCTGGGCTGGTCGGCCCGTTCGCCGCTTCGGCGACGATGCGCGCCCGCACGCGTGGCGCGTTGCGCTCGGTGATCACACCTTCCAGCGCGGCGGGAATCAGGATGTCGCAGTCGAGCTCGAGCAGCTCGTCGTTGCTGATCGGCCGCGTGCGCGGCGCGCCGATCACCGAGCCCGTTTCCTGCTTATGTCGAGTCACCAGCGCCAGGTCGAGGCCATCGCCGCTGAACACGCCGCCGCGCGAATCGCTCACGCTAATCACTCTGGCGCCCAGCTCGGCCACCAGGCGCGCGGCCGCCTCGCCCGCGTTGCCGAAGCCCTGCACCGCCACGCGCGCCCCGTTCAGGTCCAGGTCGATTGTCTTGGCCGCCTCCTGGATGGTGTACACCACGCCCCGGCCGGTGGCCTCCTGACGACCTTCGCTGCCACCGATGCTGACCGGTTTGCCGGTGACCACGCCCGTCACCGAGTAGCCGCGATGCATCGAGTAGGTGTCCATCATCCAGGCCATGACCTGAGCGTTGGTGTTCACGTCGGGCGCCGGGATGTCGCTGTCGGGACCGATCATGTCGCCAATCTCGGTGGTGAAGCGGCGGGTCATGCGCTCCAGCTCGCGTCGGCTGAGCGCTTTCGGATCGCACGTGACGCCGCCCTTGGCGCCGCCGTAGGGGATCTTGACGCAGGCGCACTTCCAGGTCATCAGCATCGCCAGCGCGCGGATCTCATCGAGGTCAGAATTGGGATGGAAGCGGATGCCGCCCTTGGCCGGACCCCGCGCCAGGTTGTGCCAGACGCGATAGCCGGTGAAGACGCGGCTGGTGCCGTTGTCCAGCTGGACCGGGAAGTGGACGGTCACCTCGCGCTTGGCGTAGCGCAGCGTCTCGCGCACGGCCGAGCCGAGGTTCAGCTTGTCGGCCGCCCGGTCGTATTGCTGCAGCGCGACCTGCCAGGCCGAGCTCATCCCGGCGACGGCGCCGTCTACCGGGCTCGAAGGAGTCTTGCTGACGTCCTGCTGCGTCATGGTCGAGAGTGTAGTTCCCCAGATGGGACCCAACCGGGGTTTGACCGCAGGCTCCGCGACGCCACGCCGACGCGGCAGCGGGTCGTCTGCGTCGGTC
>CBJLVJ010000318.1:0-4653 GCA_966426465.1 uncultured bacterium
ACGTCTACGCCAAGCAGCGTCACCTGCCCGCCGGTGGCGGTGAGGGCGCCCTGGCGCAAGCGGATGGAGGTGCTCTTGCCAGCCCCGTTCGGCCCCAGTAGACACGCGCGCGCGCCTGGCGGCACGCCCCAGGTGACGTCGTCGAGGGCCAACGTCCCCCCGCGGTAGCGCTTGGTGACCCCCTGGAAGGCGAGCGCGGATTCGACCGGAGCGACCCTAGCCGGACACGGTGATCCGGGCGACCATGCCGAGCCCTTCGTGCGGGATGCAGAAATACATGTACTCGCCCGGCGTATCGAAGGTGTGAGTAAACGTCTTGCCGCCGTCAATAAAGCCCGAATCCCACGGCTGCGCACCGTTGGGCAACTGAGCGTCGGCGCGGTTGCTGGCCTTGGCTGGATCGTCGGTGACCGTGTGTTGCTGCTGGCCGGTGTTCATCCAGGTGACGGTCGTGCCGCGCGGCACCGTCAGCGTGGCGGGTTGAAACTGGTACGTATCGGTCATGTTGACGGTCGAAGCCTGGGCGCCGCCGCCAGCGGGCGACGGGCTGTTCGCGGGCGCTGGGCTGCTCGCGGGCGACGGTGGTTTGGTCGCCGCGCCGCCGCCAGCGGGCGTTAAGGTCGCAGGCGCCGGTGGTTTGGTGGCCGCTCCGGTGGATGGGCTGCTGCCGGAGCTGCACGCCGCCAGCAACAGAACGGCAACAAGATATACATGGAGGCGTCTCGTCAGAATATGCATGGACTGTTCTCTTAGAACTTACACGAGAGGTCTATCCGCCTGGTTTGTCTGAAAAGCCGGCCGCGGTGAGCCCGGCGCGCACGGCGGCCTCGTCCTCGTCGGAACGCGCGCCGCTGGCGCCGATGGCCCCGACGCAGCGCTCGCCGTCCCAGATCGGCAGTGCCCCCTGCACCGGAGCCACGCGGTGGCCGCTGGCCGCCACCATACCTGAGGCGGATGCCGCGTTTGCCTGAAAGCGCGTGTTCAGCTCCAGCGACGGCAGCTTCCAGGCGGCCGAGCCGTAGGCCTTGCCGCGGGCGATGTCCGGCGACAGGAAATTGCAGCCGTCCATGCGCGTGATACGCAGCACGTGGCCGCCGGCGTCCAGCACGGCTATGGACAGCTGCAGGTTGTTCTGTCGAGCAAACGCAATCGCCGCGTCAGTCATCGTGTCCGCGGCAGCCAGGTCGAGATCGGGCATAGCCTGGTCAGGATATCGGCGTCAGGACCACGGAGTTCTGGGTCGCGGTTGAAGCTCGCCGTCGACGTAGATGTCCACGTGCTCGTTGTAGAAGCACACCAGGTTCTCGATCTTGCTGCACTCTGGAATGGGCGAGGGGTAGCCCCAGACCAGGTCCTTGTGGACCCGATCGCCGGCGCGAATCGACCAGTAGCTTGCCTTGCCCTTGTACGGGCATTGGGTGACGGTGTCGGTTGGCTCGAGCAGGTCGAGCCGCACGTCGGCCTTGGGAATGTAGTAGCGGGTCGGCAGACTGGTTTCGAACAGGAGGCGCGGCCGCCGCGTTTCGGCGACAACGGTGCCATCGACAACCACCTTTACGTGGCGCGAGCTGTTGAGCACGTCGACACGGTGATACGGATCGCGCGGATGCACGAAGACCTCGTCGTCCTCCTCGAACCAGGCGTCGAGTTTGCCCCAGTAGAACGCGATGTGGTTGTCGAGCGCAGCGCGCGCTTCATCTGGCTGGCGGTAGCTCCAGGCGACGTTGTCCACGCTGCGACCGTGCGACTCGATGCTCCAGCGCGCAATTGAGCCCTCAGGCGCCGCCTCGCTGTGCGCGGTCGGCCGCAGCAGATCCATGCGCACGTCGCGCATGGGGAAGTAGTACACCGGCAGCCGCCTTGGCTCGAACACGAGCAACACACGCGTGCTGTCGGCGATCGGCTCGCCGGCGAAGAAGGCGCGGACGCGACGAGGGCTGAGCTCGACGCGCACCTCGGCGTTGTTGGGCCGGTTCGCGCCGGCTGGAAGAACCTGGTCTTCGAGTGCCTGAGCCATGCCTCCCATACTAGCCAGGGCAGCGGTGGGGCTGGGTGTATATTGCGGTTCGTGGCACGCGCGTGAACGAGCAGACGCGGGTGATGATTGTCGACGACCACGCCATGGTGCGCAGCGGACTGGCCGCCTTCTTGTCGATCAGCGACGATTGCGTGCTCGTGGCGGAGGCAGCCAGCGGCGCCGAGGCGCTGCGACTGTGCCCCCAGACCGCTCCTGACGTGGTGCTGATGGACCTGGTCATGCCAGACATGGATGGCGTCGCGACGACGCGGGCGCTGCTGGCGCGATGTCCGGGCGTGCGTGTGATCGCGCTGACCAGCTTCCCGGAGGAGCGCTTGATTCAGGACGTGCTGGAAGCGGGCGCTATCAGCTACCTGTTGAAGAACGTCAGCGCGGATGAGCTTGCGCGCGCGATCCGGGCGGCTCGCGAGGGACGCTCCACCCTGGCGCCGGAGGCGACGCAGGCGTTAATTGCCCGGGTCACGCAGCCGAAGGCGCCCGGACACGACCTCAGCGCCCGCGAACGCGAGGTCCTCACGCTGATGGTCCAGGGCCTGCGCAACCCGGACATTGCCCAGAGGCTGGTGGTCGGCCGGTCGACGGTCAAGTTCCACGTCAGTAGCATCCTGGGCAAACTCGGCGCGCAGAGCCGCACAGAGGCCGTCGCGCTGGCCATCCAGCACCGCCTGGTGGGCTGACGCGCGGAAGCGCACCTGGCCATCTGACCAGGTGGACAACCCGCCGGCGGTCTAATGCGGCAGGGGGGCGGGGCGGAGCATCCTGATATGATCCAAATCCAGGGTCGCGATTGAGGCACGGGTGGCGTGAACGTTCTGATCGCCGACGACGACCCCCACGTGCGATCAGGGGTGCGCTTGCTGCTCGAAGACGAGCCGGGCATCTCGATTGTGGCTGACTGTCCCACGCTTGACGGTCTGGTCGAGGAAGTCGTGCGGTCGCACTCGGACGTTGTCCTGGTCGACTGGGACCTGGCTAGCCTGCACAACGGCGTCGAGCTGCGTCAGCTGCGGAGCGACGTGCCAGGGTGCAAAGTCGTGGCCTTGAGCGGACGACCTGAAGAGCGCAAAGAAGCGCTCCGTTCTGGAGCGGTGAGCTTCGTGTGCAAGGGCGACTCGCCCGACAGCCTGCTGGCCGTCTTGCGCGGTCTCCGCCTCGCGGCGGGCTCCAACCCCGGCCGTTAGCCGCTGGTCTCGCCGAAGACGAAGACCCCCTTGCCCATCGCGCGCGACGAGAACTTGCGAAACGCGGGCTCGGCCTGGTCCAGCGTGAAGCTCTCGGTAAAGACGTTCTTCAACGGGATGTGTCGGTCGACGGCGAATCGGGCGCACTCCGCGAGCAGCACCGTGCTGAACGTCCACGAGCCGTACATGGTGAGCTGTTTGTGGATCACGTCCGGCGTCATGTCGAACGTCGCGGTGCCGTGCTCGCCGACAAAGCAGGCACGGCCCCAGGCTCGGGCTGCTCTGGCGCAATTGGCGCGCGCCTCGGGGTGGCCGGTGCAGTCCAGCGTGGCGTCGGCGCCTTCCCCGTGCGTCAGCTCACGGATCACGTCCACCACCGACGTGGTGGCGCTGTCGATGGCGCTCGCCGCGCCCAGCTGGCATGCCAGCTCCCGCCGCTCGGCCAGCGGGTCGACGACGATCACGCGCGCGCCCATGGCCGCGGCCAGCTGCGTGGCAGCCAGACCGACCGGGCCCTGGCCGAAGATGGCCAGCGTGTCACGCCCCGAGACGTCCAGTCGCTTCAGCGCCGAATAGGCCGTGCCCGTGCCGCAGGCGATCGCCGCGCCTTCGGCAAACGACAGCTCGTCGGGCAATGGTATGAGTGAGCTGGCCGGCGCCAGCAGGTACGGCGCGTTGCCGCCATTGGCGCTGAAACCCATCACCCGCGCGCCGTGCACGCACATCTGGGTGTAACCGACGCGGCAGTGTTTGCACATGCCGCAGCCCCAGTAGTGATGGACCATCACTCGTTGACCCAGCGGCGCCTGCTGCTCGGTAACGCCGGCGCCGCGCTCGGCGACCACGCCGCATGGCTCGTGGCCGGTCACAAACGAGGATTGGCCCAGCTCGTACGGGCGCAGGTCGCTGCCGCACATGCCCGAGGCGCGTATGGCCACAACCACTTCGCCCGGCCCGGGCCGCGGATCAGCAAACTCGCGCAGCTCCACCTTGCCTTCACCCAGAAACACGAGGCCTCGCATGCGCTTCAGGCTACCGCCCGCGCCGAGGTCAGCTACGTTCGGCGGCCTCGGACATCAGCTCGGCGACGGCCAGGCTGAGTGGGTCAGCCTGTGCGCGCAGGGCCTGCGCTGCGCCCTGAACGTCGGCCGCAGCACGGTTCTGGCCGAGCTTGCGCTTGCCTTCGAGTCGAGCGATGGGCAGCTCGAATGCGACGATCCCACGCGCCATGCTGGTGATGTAGCTTTCGGCAACGCGCGCGGTCGTCCATGCGTCTGGCCCATCACCTTCAAAGGTGCGCACGGTCCGCTCGAGCAGCTCGCGGACGCGTCGCGGATCCTCCACCAGCGAGGGCGTACCGTAGGCGTGTACGACCGTGTAGTTCCAGGTTGGCACGCTCTGCTCGGCGACGTACCAGCTGGGCGAAATGTAGGC
>CBJLVJ010000319.1:0-4646 GCA_966426465.1 uncultured bacterium
CAGGATGTCGTCACCACCTTCCAGCAGCGCGTTCCCAGGACCGACCTGATGTGGGGCAGTCTGGCTGAGGCTGCCGAGCCCGCGCGGAGGCCGTGGGCGGTCGTGGTCAACGCCACGTCGCTGGGGCATCACGGGGCCGCGCCCAGGGTGCACCCCGGCTGCTACAGTCCTGACAGCGTGGCCATTGAGTTGGCCTACAACCCGCCCCAGACGGTCTTCATGCTCACTGCGCGCCAGGCTGGCGCCAGGACCGAAAATGGATTGGGCATGTTGTTGCACCAGGCTGCCCTTGCCTTCGAACGATGGACGGGCAAAACGCCACCGCTGGCGGTTTACGAGGAAGCGTTGGGCCAGAGGGTCGCGTCGTGAGCCTCGGCTACCTGCGCGTCCTGACAGCTGGCGAGTCGCACGGACCGCAATTGACCATTTTTGTCGAGAATCTGCCCGCTGGCATGCCCGTGCTGGCCGAGGACATCAATGTCGACCTGGTGCGCCGTCAGAAGGGCTATGGCCGCGGCGGCCGCCAGCAGATCGAGCACGACTGCGTCGAGATCGTCGCGGGCGTGCGCCATGGGCGGACCATGGGCGGGCCGATCGCCATGGTGGTCAAGAACCGCGATTGGGTGAACTGGCAGGGCAAGATGGACATCGAGCCGGTGCCCGATCCTCCGCCGCCGGTCACCCGCCTGCGGCCAGGTCACGCCGACCTGGCGGGTGTCGTCAAGTACGGGCACGACGACGTGCGCAACGTCCTCGAGCGGGCGAGCGCGCGCGAAACGGCGTCGCGGGTTGCCGCTGGTGCCCTGGGCAAAGTCTTTCTGCGCCACTTCGGAGTGGAAGTTCGCAGCCACGTGCGCTCGATCGGACCGGCCAGCGCGGTCACGCCCGCCGAGCTCGAGGTGGCGCGCGACGCGGCCGGGCACCCGTGGTGGCAGCAGGTGGAGGAATCACCCATTCGGACGGGCGATAAGGACTTCGAAGGCGCCGCCACTGAGCTCATCAAGACCGCGCGCACCGCGGGCGACACGCTGGGCGGCATCTTCGAGGTGATCGCCTACGGCCTGCCGATCGGGCTCGGCACGTACGGCCAGTGGGACGAGCGCCTGGACGGGCGCCTCGCGGCAGCGATGATGAGCATCCAGTCGATCAAGGCCGTCGAGCTGGGTGATGGCTTTGCGAACGCTGCCCGCCATGGCTCACAGGCGCACGACATCATCGATTACGACCCGCAGGGCGGCTGGAACCGCCCGACGAACCACGCCGGCGGACTGGAGGGTGGCATCAGCAATGGCATGCCGCTCGTGGTGCGCGGCGCGGCCAAGCCGATCTCGACGCTGATCAACCCACTGCCGTCGATCGACTACGCGACGCGGCAGCGCGACGTTGCCCACGTCGAGCGCAGCGACGTCTGCGTCGTGCCGGCCGCTGGCGTTGTCGGCGAGGCGATGGTCGCCCTGGTGCTGGCCGATGCTCTGCGCCTGAAGTTCGGCGGCGACAGCCTCGACGAGGCGCTGACGAATTACCGCTCATTTGTCGGCGCGCATGGATAACCTCGTTCTCGTCGGCTTCAGCTGCAGCGGCAAGACGACCCTGGGGCGCAACGTCGCCCGTCGTCTGCGCATGCACTTCATCGATACGGACCGCTTCATCGAAGACCTGACCGGGCGCACCATCCCGCAGATCTTTCGCGAAGACGGCGAAGCCGCGTTTCGCAGCCTCGAGCGCGACGCGATCCGCCGCATCATGGCCGAGCGCAACCAGGTGGTCAGCACCGGCGGCGGCGCCTTCGTCGACCCGGAAAACCGTGACCGGCTGCGCACCGGCAACCTGGTCATTCACCTTCAGGTCCGTCCCGAGACCGTCGTCGATCGTCTGCGCAACAGTCGCTCGGGTCGTCCGCGGCCGCTGCTCGATGCGCCCGATCCGCTGGGGCGGGTCATGCAGCTCATGGCCGACCGCAAGGAGGCGTATTCAGCCGCGCACGTGACGATCGGCGTGGACGGCCGCTCGCGCTACGAGCTGGTGGGTGAGCTGCGCCGCCGCTGGCTTGCCTGGCACCGCGCCCACCACCCCGCCCAGGACGCCGCGCCGGTAAAGCGATGACGATCGCGACGCGCACGCTGCGCGCGGGTGGCCGTGACGTGCCGCTGCTCGCCGGGCCAGACGCCCTGGCCGAGCTGCCCCGCGCGCTGGCAGAGGTCGAGTTCCACGGACGGTTATTCGTGGTGGCCGACGAACAGGCGCTGGACCTGCACCACAGCGCGCTGCGCGCGGCGCTGCCCGAGGCGCCAACGCTCGCCGTCTCAGGCAAGGAGCAGGACAAACGCCTGGACGCCGTCGCGCGGGTCTGGGACTGGCTGGTCGACCAGGGCGTTCAGCGCCAGGATGCGCTGCTCGCATTCGGCGGCGGGGTCGTGTGCGACCTGGTCGGCTTCGCGGCGGCCTGCTACCTGCGCGGCATCGGTCTGGTGAACGCGCCGACCACGTTGCTCGCCCAGGTTGACGCTTCCGTCGGTGGCAAAACGGGTGTGAACCACGCGCGCGGGAAGAACCTGATCGGCGCCTTCTACCAGCCCCTGTGCGTCGTGGCCGACACGACGTTGCTGTCGACGTTGTCGAAGCGGGCCTTCGCGGCAGGCATGGCGGAAGTCGCCAAGATGGCGATGATCCTCGACGCGGATCTGTTTTCACGCCTCGAGCAGACCGGGCCGGCGCTTGGACCAGCCGACGCCGAGGCGCTGGCGCCCATCGTCGCCCGCTCGATCGAGCTGAAGGCCGAGGTCGTCGAACGTGACGAGCGCGAATCGGGCGATCGCATGCTGCTCAACTACGGGCACACAGTCGGCCATGCGCTGGAAGCTGGTGCTGGCTACGGCGCGCTGCTGCATGGAGAGGCCGTCGCGATCGGCATGCAGGCGGCGGCCCACATCGCGCGTGGCCTGGGCATGCTCTGCGCCGAGGACGCTCGGCGACAGGAGCAGCTGCTGCGTGGCCTGGATTTGCCACTGTCCTGGAGCGCACCTGCCGAACATGTGCTGAGTCGCCTCGCGCTCGACAAGAAGCGCGCGGGCAGTCGGCAACGGTGGGTGCTGGCTGAGCGCGTTGGCGCCGGCCGGATTCGCGATGACGTGCCGCCTGAGCTTGCTCGCGAGGCCGTGCTGGCAATCACAGCTGTCACGCACGCGTGACGTGCCGTAACTGCGCGGCTGTCGCCCATGCCTATAATCGATTCAAGCCCTCGATGGACATGGTCCGTTCATGAGCGCGCCCGCCGCGGGCCGCTCCGGTCCACCGCTCTTCACCGTCGCCGTGTTCTGGGCCTTCGTTATTGGCGGTCTCGCATTCGGCGGCATCTTTCTGGCGAACTGGCGAACGCTCGAAGCGCGCACGGCCGAGCGGCCACCCGGCGCGCCTCCGAACGTGGTGACGGTCGGCGCCGGACCCGTGTCGGTCAAGGTCCCGGTGAGCATCAATACGGGGCCGGTCGCCCTACCCGCGGCACCCAGACCGGCTGAGATCACCAGCGGCATCGCCGCGGTGGTCAAGACGGTGCTCCCCGACTGGCAGGGAACGGAGCGCGTCAACATCCTGCTGCTCGGTATCGACAAGCGCGACGACGAGCCGATCTCGGGCACCCGCTCGGACACGATGATGCTGGCCAGCATCGATCCGGTTTCGAAGTCAGGGGCGCTGATCTCGATCCCGCGCGACATGTGGGTGCGTATCCCCGGGTGTACCCCGCGTGAGGGCTGCACGGGCGGTCAGCAGCGCATCAACGTGGCGCACGCGGTGGGCGGGCCGGAGCTGTCGGTCCAGACCGTCACCAGCGACTTCGGCGTGCCGATCCAGTTCTATGCGCGGGTCGACTTCCGCGGCTTCGAACAGCTCATCGATGCCATGGGTGGGGTGGTGGTCGATGTCGATTGGCCCGTCAAAGATGACGAGTACCCGACGGCCGATTACGGGTACCAGCGCATCTACTTTGGCCCAGGCCCACAGTTGATGGATGGCGCAGCCGCCCTCCAGTACGCCCGCTCGCGGCATGGCACCAACGACTTCGCCCGGGCGGGACGCCAGCAGAAGGTCCTGGTCAGCCTGCGCAATCGCGCGCTGCAGCTCAATATGCTGTCGCGCGCGCCTGAGCTCGTCGGCATCGTGCAGAAGTCGCTCGCCACGGACATGAGCCCTGTGCAGATGCTGGCGATGGCCAAGCTGATCTCGCAGATCGATCGCGACCGGATCATCAACCTGGTCATCGACGCCAGTTACACCACGCCGTTCCGCGGCCAGGATGGGGCCGACCTGCTGCAGCCGAACGTGCCGCTGATCAAGCACGCGATCGACAACGCCCAGCGATCGGCCGCGCATCCCGAGCTGCGCGCCAAGATCGAGGTGCTCAATGGCAGCGGCACCGCCGGTCTCGGCCAGAAGGCGGCCGACTATCTGACCGCGCAGGGGTTCAACGTGGTGCGCATCGCCGCCGCCGAGCGCAACGACTACCGCTCATCGCTCGTGCAGGTGCTGACCGAAGACAAGGGCGCCGCGCAGGCCCTGGCGACCACCCTGCGCGTGCCGACCACCGCCATCAGTAAGCTACCCACGCCCAACGCCGACGCCGACATCCGCTTCGTCGTCGGCCAGGACTT
>CBJLVJ010000320.1:0-4638 GCA_966426465.1 uncultured bacterium
TCAGACCGGCGGCGTCGTTGACATGGATGCGCTCACGCGGCGGGCTGGCCAGCACCGTCATCAGCGACAGGTTTTACACTCAAGCCTCAGTGGACATTCGAACGGTTGGCGTAATCGGCTGCGGCCTGATGGGCTCCGGAATTGCCGAGGTGTGCGCCCGCTCTGGCTACACCACCATTGTTCGTGAGATCAACGACGACCTGCTGGCAAAAGGCCGTCAACGCATCGAAGCATCCCTCGGCAAAGCCGTCGAGCGCGGCAAGCTCGGCCCCTCCGAGCGCGACGAAACGTTGCAACGCCTGCGCGGCACGACCAGCTTCGACGATTTCGCCGCGTGTGAGCTGGTCATCGAGGCGGCGACCGAAAACCCGGACATCAAGCGCAAGACGTTCGCCGAGCTGGACCGTGTGTGCCCGCCGCACGCGATCCTGGCCAGCAACACCTCGTCCATCCCGATCATCCAGATGGCGAGCGCGACTCAGCGGCCGGACAAAGTCCTGGGCATGCACTTCATGAATCCGGTGCCGGTGATGCCGCTGATCGAGTACGTGCGCACCCTGACCACCTCAGACGAAACGCTCGAGCGGTCGAGAAGCTTCGGCGAGAGCCTTGGCAAGCGCATCATCGTCAGTAAGGATCGCGCCGGGTTCATCGTCAACTTCCTGCTAGTCCCGTATCTGACCGAGGCGGTGCGGATGCTCGAGCAGGGCTTCGCGTCGCGCGAAGACATCGACGTGGGCATGATGCTCGGCACGAGCTATCCGATGGGGCCGTTCACGTTGCTCGACTTCGTCGGGCTGGACACCACGCTGTACATCGCCGACATCCTGTTCGACGAGTTCAAAGACCCGCGCTTCGCCGCGCCGACGCTGCTGCGCCAGATGGTCGCGGCTGGCTATCTTGGCCGTAAAACGGGCCGAGGCTTCTACAACTATGACGCAGGCGAGCATCCGCCCGGCCGCTAGCGCGGTACGCCAGGTTGGCATCGTCGGCGTGCCGATGGACCTCGGCGCTGGCCGTCGCGGCGTCGACATGGGTCCGTATGCGATCCGCTACGCCGGACTCGAGCGCGACCTGCTCGGCATGGGTCTGCGCGTGGTCGACCACAACAACATCGCCGTGCCCGTGCCCGAGAGCCACGAGATGGGCAATCCGCAGTGCAAGTTCGACGACCTGATCGAGGAGGCGTGCAAGGACTTGCGCAACCGTGTCGCTGCGATTGCTGGCGCGGGCCATTTTCCACTGGTGCTGGGTGGCGACCACTCCATCGCCATGGGCACCGTGGCCGGCCTGCTCGACGCCTGGGACGACGTGGGCGTGTTGTGGATCGACGCGCACGGCGACATCAACACACCCGACACGAGTCCGAGCGGCAACGTGCACGGCATGCCGGTGGCGACCTTGCTCGGCCAGGCCGGCCTTGGCGCGCGGCTGGACTGGGGTCGGCGAGCGCTGACGCCCGATCGGGTGGTGCTGTTCGGTACGCGCACGCTGGATCCCGGCGAGCGCCAGCGCATCCGCGACCTGGGCATGCGCATGTTCACTATGAGCGAGCTCGACCAGCGCGGTGTGACCACCTGCGTGGAGGAAGCTATCGAGCGGCTGCGACCGGCTGGCCGCATCCATGTCTCGTTCGACATAGACGCGGTGGACCCGCTGGAAGCGCCAGGCGTTGGCACGCCCTGGCCTGGCGGGCTGACCTACCGCGAGGCCCACCTGGCCATGGAGCTGCTGGCCGACACCGGCCTGGTCGCTTCGATGGAGGTGGTCGAGGTCAACCCCATCGCCGACCACGAGAACCGCACCGGCAAGCTCGCCGCGGAGCTCATCCTCTCGGCCCTCGGCCGCACGATCGCCTGACGGCGTTACTCGCGCCGTTTCGCAGCGGGGCGGCGTTTCCTGGCGGCAGCGACGAGGGCCTCCTGGGTGAGCTCGCCGTCTCGTTCGGCCACGTCGCTGAGCAGACGCGTGTTGGCCTCGGGATCGGCGAGACACCACTCCTGGTGATCGAGCAGCGCCTGCTCGTCTTCGGCGCCTCCGCCGCACCACGAACAAATCCACATAACCAGGGTGCCGCGCTTCATTATCGCTCCCGACTGTGCGTGGCGGCAGTCACGGAAGGTCAGATCCCTCCAGGCCCTGGTCGTGCAGCCTGCGCGCCTTGCTGATCACGTCGGCCGCGGCGGCGGCATCCCGCCAGCCCACGACGTCGGTCCATTTGTCCTCGAGCGCCTTGTACGTCTGGAAGAAGTTCTCGATTTCACGTAGCCAGTGTTGATCGATGTCGTGCAGGTCGTGGATGCTCGAAAAGCGCGGGTCGCCGATGGGCACCGCCAGGATTTTCTGGTCGGGCCCCTTCTCGTCCCGCATGTCCAGCACGCCGATCGGCCGCGCGGTGACGTGGCAACCCGGAAAGGTCGGTTCGTCGACCACGATCAGGGCATCGAGCGCGTCGCCGTCCTGCGCCAGCGTGCCGGTGATGAAGCCATAGTCCATCGGGTAGTGCACCGACGAGTACAGCACACGGTCGAGCACGATGACCCCGCGCTCTTTGTCCAGCTCGTACTTGTTGCGGCTACCGCGCGGAATCTCGACCACGACCTCGATGAGGTCCGGCTGCATTCGTTGAGGATAGACTAAGGCGAACCATGCCACACCTCGCCGAACAACACGACGCGCTGCCCGGCGGCATCATGGGCCAGATCCTGCGGGTCGATCTGACGACCGAGACCATCACGGTCGAGCACCTCTCTCCCGCCGCGGCCCGCATGTGGCTCGGCGGCACTGGCCTGGGCGCCAGGATCCTGTACGACGAGGTGCCCGCTGGCGTCGAGTGGGATGATCCCGAGAACCGTCTGATCATCGCGGCCGGGCCGCTGGCCGGAACGAAGGTACACGGCGCCGGGACGTACTCGGCGGTCACGCGCGGCCCGATGACCAATCTGCTCGGTGCCACCCAGGCCAATGGGTTCTTCGGCGCGTACCTGAAACAGAACGGCTACGACGCGATCATCCTCCAGGGCCGCGCCAGCCGCTGGCTGTATCTCTTTATCGCCGATGGCGTCCTCGAGCTTCGGTCAGCCGATCACCTGCTCGGCAAGGACACCTGGGAGACCGAGGGGGCCCTGCTGCAAGAGCTCGGCTACAAGTTCCGCATGCTCAGCGTGCATGGCATCGGCCAGGCTGGCGAGCACCTGGTGCGCTTCGCGGCCATCGCCGGTGACCAGGGCCACGTGGCGGCGCACAACGGAGTGGGCGCGGTGATGGGCAGCAAGCGCCTCAAGTGCATCGCCGTTGCGCGTGGCAAGAAGCAGGTGCCGGTGGCGCATCCGGAGCAACTGACCGAGTACGCCGACGCCCTGTTCGAGCACGCTTACGAGTTCCGCGACCGCTGGCTCGCCCGCGGCGGGACCGCGGTCGGCCTGAGCGACCTGCACACGCTGGGCAGTCTGCCGGTTCGGAACTACACCACCGCCGTGTACCCGGAGCACGAGGCGATGAACGGCCTCACCTTCCGCGAGAACTTCGAGGGCAAGCACACGCCGTGCTGGGCGTGTCGGATGAACCACCTCCACACGGGCTGCATGACGGAGGGCCGCAAGAAGGGCTATGTCGGCGAGGAGCCCGAGTACGAGGGCTTCGCCGCGTTCGGTCCACAGGTGGGCATCACCGATCAGAGCGCCGCGTTCTGGCTGTCGAACCTGGCCGATCGCTACGCGGTCGACCTGAACGAAGCGGGCTGGCTGCTGGGCTGGGTGCTCGAGTGCGTCGACCGCGGCATCCTGGATCGCCAGCGCGACCTGGACGGACTGGAGCTCAAGTGGGATGACGAGGACTCGCTGGCCGAGCTGCTGCGCAAGATCAGCCTGCGCGAGGGCTGCGGCGATTGGCTGGCCGAAGGCGTCATGCGCGCCGCGCAGCACGTCGGCCGCGGCGCCGAAGAGCTGGCCGTGTTCACCAGGAAGGGCGCTTCGCCGCGAGGGCACGACCACCGTGGCCGCTGGACGGAGCTGCTCGACACCTGCATCGGCAATACGTCGACCATTGAGGCCACCGCCGGCGCGGACCCGGTGGACAACCTGCCCGTGGAGCCGGTGAAGAATCGATTCGATCCGATCGACGTCAGCCGCTTCGTCGGCCAGATCAACGGGCGGCGTCAGTTCGACGATTCGTTGGGCGTGTGCCGCTTCGACAGCCAGGACTTGATGCTCGAGCTGCGGACCTTCAACGCCATCACCGGCCTGGACTATTCACCGCTCGACGCGCTGCGCAAAGGCCGTCAGATCGTGCACCTGATGCGCGCTTTCAACGTCCGCCACGGGCTCACCGCTGACCTCGAGGAGCCCAGCCCACGCTACGTGAGCAACCCGCAGGACGGCGGCGCCGCCGACAGCCGACCGGCCGAGGCGTGGCCGATCATGAAGCGCAACTATTACCGCACCATGGGCTGGGACGAGCACACGGGCATGCCGCTGCCCGACACCCTGCGCGAGCTGGACCTGGACGACCTCATCGCCGATTTCCACCAAGCTGGAGGGCCAGCACTTCCGCAACGTGCTTGACCTCGATCGGTAGGCGCGCCTGGGCGGCGTAGCCGCGCAGGTGGAGCACGCAGCCGGGGTTGTCGGTGCACAGCAC
>CBJLVJ010000321.1:0-4628 GCA_966426465.1 uncultured bacterium
CGCAGCTCGACGATCTGGCTGAGCGGCACGAAGCCGCGCACGCCGTCTACCGAGACGATCAGGCCACCCTTGTTGTGGTCGACCACCTCGCCCGTCACGACTTCCTCGGCGTCCTTCTTGACCTGCAGATCGCGCCAGCCGATTTCGGCCCGGGCGCGATTGATCGAGATGACAGGCCGACCCTCGGCGTTTTCGGGCACGATGACGACGGCCGACACGTGGTCGCCGCGATGCAGCGTCGGCTCGCCCCGCTCGTTCTGGATCTCGCTGGTGGCGATGACCGCTTCCATCTTGCCGCCGATGTCGACCAGGATCTCCTCCCGATCGACGAGCACCACCGTACCCTCGACGAGCTCACCTCGGCGCAGCTGCGTGTGCTGCGTCTCTTCGTATTGTTCGAGCAACGCGCCCATATCCTGGGCGGTGCCGCTTACCTCAGAACCTGGCTGTGCGTCCTGTCTCCGGGGTGTTGTGCGTGCCTGCTCCTCGGGGCGTTCCGCCGCCTCTTCCATTCCGTCCAAAAAACAACCAACCTTCGCGCGGGGCTTAAATTCTTCGAGAGTATACGGTAACGTCTCTCTTTTCCCGACAAAGCCTGTCAGGACACCGGACGCCTGCCTTCGAGCGCTCGCGCCAGGGTCACTTCGTCGGCGTATTCGAGGTCGCCACCCACCGGCAGGCCGCGCGCAAGGCGGGTCACGTGCACGCCAAGCGGCGCCAGGCGCCGCTCGAGATAGCCCGCGGTCGTATCGCCTTCGACGTTGGGGTTGGTGGCCAGGATGACCTCCTTGACCGTGTCGCCCTGGACGCGCCTGACCAGCTCCTCGATCTTCAAATCTTCCACGCTGACGCCGTGCAGCGGGTCGAGCGCGCCGTGCAGGACGTGGTACAGGCCTTTGTAGATGCGTGTGCGCTCCAGCGTCATGACCGCCAGCGGATCTTCCACGACACAGATGGTCGAGCGATCGCGCTGGTCGGAGCTGCAGATGTTGCACGGCTCGGCGTCGGTCACGTTGCCGCACACCGAGCAGAAGTGGACCGCCTCCTTCATGCGCAGGATGGCCTCGGCCAGGTTGCGCACGGTCTCAGGCGGCTGGCGCAGCAAATGGAACGTCAGCCGCTGCGCGGTCTTGGGGCCGATGCCGGGCAGGCCGGCGAACGCCTCGACGGCGCGAGCGATCGGCTCAATGGGTTGCACCCGTCAGGGCATACCCGGGAGCTTCATGCCGCCAGTGAGTGGGCCGAGCTTGTCGGCGGCCAGTTTCTGGGCCTTGCTCAGACCTTCGTTGACGGCGGCGACGATCAGGTCCTCGAGCGTCTCGATGTCCTCAGGGTCGAACGCCTCCGGCGAGATCTTGACGCTCTGCAGCTTGGCCTGGGCGGGGCCCATGCCAATGTCCGAGATGGTCACCGTGACCGCGCCGCCGCCCGCCGACGCCTCGACGGTCTGGCTGGCCAGGTCTTCCTGCATCTTCTGAATGCGCGCCTGTAGCTGGCGCATCATTTCGTTGTTCAGCATGGGCTGGGCGGCCTCCCGGCGAATCGCGACTTCGAGATCATATCAATCGACCCGCCTGGGTTGACCGCCGAACGTACGCGTGGCGTAGTTGATGACCGGATCCTCGAGCAGGCCCGGGCCGTCGCTGCTGGCCGGCACCGTCGCGCGCAGGCGGTAGGCGCCGCCGTAGACGCGCTCGAAGGCCGTCTCGATCAACTGGCGGTTGGTGGCCTTTTCGGCCGTCTTGCGATTGAAGTCCGTGCTGAAGGCGACCACCAGCACCGAGTCTTCGAGGCCGAGCGGCTCGGCGCTGCCCAGGATCGAGCCGACCAGACCATTGCGCCGTTTGACCTGCTCGATGACGTCGGGCCACTTCGCCTTGAGGCGCTCGTCGCCAGTACCCGGCCGAACTGGCGGGCGCACCTGCCCGACCGGTTCGGCGGCTGCCGCGCGGTCAGGAGCTCGGGTAGCAGGCGCCGACGAGCTCGGCTCAGGTGCAGCGGGCGACGGATCGTCGGGAGCGGAGACAACACCGGCGGGAGCCAACGGACTGGTAGTGGGCGGGACACGGACGCGAGCTTGCGGTGCCGGCGGTCTGACAGGATCAGCCGGCGCAGCCGAACTGGCGATGACCGTGCCCGGAGCTGGCGCAGGCGACATGGCCGTGACCGTGCCCAGGCCCGGCGCCAGCGCTTCGACGTCGCACGCCGTGAGCAGCGCCACCTCCGTCTGCACCTGAAACTGCGCCGCGTCCCGCGTGCGCGCCAGCGCTTCCGAAAGCGTCTGTACCAGCCGCATCAAGGTGCCAACCGACCACGCCGGCGCGCGCTCGCGCAGCCAGGCCACCTCGGCTTCAGGCAGCTCGTCGCTCAGCCGCGCGTCGGCGCCGCTGCGCAGCAGCAGCAGCGCGCGCAGGTGCACCACCAGCTCTTCCGCGAACAGGCGCAGGTCGGCGCCACCTTCGGCCGCGTCGGAGATGAACGCCATCACCGCGCTGGGATCGCGCCGGCTCATGCCGTCGATGACGCCGCGGACCGCCTCGATAGACGGCAGGCTGAGCGCGGCACGCGCGACGCTCATGTCGATCTCGCCCACCGCGAACGCCGACAACTGGTCGAGCAGGCTGAGCGCGTCCCGCAGACCACCACGGGCGACCAGCGCCAATCGCTCGAAGACGGCCGGCTCGATGTGCATCCCCTCCGACTGCGCGACGCGCGCCAGCTGCTGCCTGGTCTGCTGATACGGGATGCGGCGGAAGTCGAAGCGCTGGCAACGCGACACGATGGTCGGCGGGACCTTGTGCGCCTCGGTGGTGGCCAGCACGAACAGGGCGTGGGGTGGCGGTTCCTCGAGCGTCTTGAGCAAGGCGTCCCACGCGGCGTTGCTCATCTCGTGCGCCTCGTCGATGATGTACAGCCGATACCTGCCTTCGTTCGGGCGATAGCCCACCTTCTCGCGCAGGTCGCGGATGTCGGCGATCCCGCCGGTGGAGGCAGCGTCGATCTCGATCAGGTCGAGCGCGCGACCGCCGAGCGCGGCACGGCACAAGGGGCACGTATTGCAGGGATCGCCGTCCTCGGCGTGCTCGCAGTTCACCGCGCGGTACAGAATGCGTGCGACGCTGGTCTTGCCGGTACCGCGAGGTCCCGTGAACAGGTAGGCGTGTGACGGCCGACCGAGCTTGACCGCGTTCCTCAGCGTGCGCGTGACGTGATCCTGGCCCACCACGTCCTCGAAGCGTTGCGGTCGCCAGCGCAGGTACAGCGCGCGATGCGGCTGGTCTGGGGCAGGCGCGGGGGGCAGCTGGTCGTCAAACACGCGGAAGCGAGTTTATAGGCCTGCTTCCTGGACTCTGGCGATTAACGCCGGGCTGCGCAGACGCCGCTCCACGATGTGCTCGGCGTAGTCGCGCAGCAACGCTTCCGCCTCGCGGCTGACGTGCGCGGGGGCGTTGACCGTGTGCTGCCCGTCTGTCAGCTGCAGGAAACGCAGCAGCTTCAGGGCCGAGGTGCCGATGTCACGCGCGGTCGGCTCACGCGGGCCGCAGGCGGGACACAGCACGCCGCCGAGCAACGCCGAGAAATGGTTACGTTCGGGCTGGATGGTCGTTCGACAGGTCACGCACTCACGCAGCTCGGGCCGGTAGCCGAGCGCGTCCAGCAGCTTGAGCTGAAAGACGATCAGCACCAGGCGCGACTCCGCGGCGACGCCAAGGTTGTGCAGGCCGTCGACCAGGACGTCGAACACGGCGCGGTTCTCCATGCGGTCTTCGGTCAGCAGGTCGACCACTTCGGCCAGGTAGTAGGCGTGGGTCGCGAGCTCCAGGTCTTCGCGAATGGCCCTGAAGGCCTCCAGCGTGTCCGCCTGCGAGATCACGTCCAGCTCACGGCCGACGGCGAACATGATGTCGCTGAGGGTGAACGGCTCGAGGTGGCCAGCGGCGCGGCTGACCGCGCGCCGTACCCCTTTGGCGACTGCGCGCACCTTGCCCACGTCGCGCGTGTACAGCGTGACGATGCGGTCGGCTTCGCCCAGGTCCATGCGCTTCAAGACGACCGCTGGCGTGCGGTACAGGTGGGTGCGGGCCACAGCCTCGGTTTACCTGTTCGGGAGCATGCCGGGAAGTGGCTCGATCAGCATCTTGCCCGCAGCGGGATCGATCTGCTTGACGACGTCCTTGATGGCCGGCACCAGGATCTCGCCGTGCTCGCCCCTGACCACGTACACGTCGTTGGCGCCGGTCTCGATGATGTCCGCGACCTTGCCCAGGATCTCGTGGCTGGTCGCGTCCTCGACCTGCAAGCCGATGACCTGGTGCCAGTAGAACTGGCCTCTGGGCAGGTGTACGGCGTCCTCCGGGCGAATCTGCACGTCTTTGTTCCTGAGCGTTTCGGCGGCCTCGCGGTCCCCAACGTCTTCGAGCTTGAGCAGGACCGTCGAGCCCTGCACGCGCGCGGCCTGGATGACGTGCGGCTCGCCGTCGATGAGCACGGTGTTGCCGCGGCGGAAGCGCTGTTTGGGAAAGTCCGTCACGACGCGGCACTTGAGCTCGCCGCGAATGCCATGCGGCGCCAACACCTGCGCCACGACCAGGAACTCAGGCGGGCCGCTGGCGTTGTTAGACGACGTC
>CBJLVJ010000322.1:0-4625 GCA_966426465.1 uncultured bacterium
AAGCGGCGCGCGCGCCGCTGCGATACTGCATAGCGTGATCGGGCCTGAAACCGCAGAAAGTAGCGTCCGCGCTGCGTTGGCCACGGAGCCGCTGGACGTCATCGACATTGGCTCGAACAGCGGCCGCGTCGACGTCGTGCGCGTCGACAGCACGGGGCATCTCGATGTGCTGGACACGCTGGGCACCCCCCTGCGCCTGGTGCACGAGCTCGCCAACGGCGGCAACCTGGGCGAACCAGTCATCGAGCGTACGGTGCTCGCGCTGCGGGGCTTTCAAGCCATCGCGCGTGGCGCCGGCGCACAGCGGACCATTGCCATCGCCACCGCGGCGGTGCGCGAGGCCGCCAATGGCGAGGCCTTCGTCGCAAGACTTCGGCGCGAGACAGGCCTGGACATCGAGGTGATCAGCGGCGAGATGGAAGCCCGCTACGGCTTCCTCGGCGCCGTCTACGGCATTCCGGTCGAGCACGGCATCATGATCGACATCGGTGGCGGCAGCATGCAGGTGGCCCACTTCCGCGATCGCTGTTTGCTTCGCACGTGGAGCCTGCCCCTGGGCGCGCTGCGCCTGAGCGACCGCTTCTTGCTGACAGATCCGCCCACCACGGCCGAGATTCGCCGGCTCCAGGAGCACGTGCGCGCGCTGCAAGAGCACGCCATGCTGCCGACACTCGCCGCCGACGAACAGATCGTCGGGACGGGCGGCACCATCCGTACGCTGGCGCGCATCGACCGGGGCTCACAGACCTACCCCATTCACCGCCTGCACGGCTACGTTATCGAGCGACGAGCGCTGGTCAGCATGGGCTCGCGCCTGGCCGGCCAAACGGCGGCGGCACGCACCCGCACACCCGGACTGGGTGCCAGCCGCTTCGATTCGATCGTTGGCGGCGCGTTCTGCGCTCTGGTCACGCTCGATACGCTGCGCGGCACCTCGATTCTCGTCTCGGGCCAGGGCCTGCGAGAGGGCGTCGCCCTGGCACAGGCCCGCGCCACCTTGCCGCCGCCCGCCGAGGTACGCGCGTCGGCCATTGCTGCCCTGGGCGGCCGCTTCGCCACCTGGAGCCGGCGTTCGGCCGAGCAGCGCGCGCTCTTCGCGAGCACGCTGCTCGATGCCCTCGATCCGGGCGTATCGCCCGAGCTCCGCGAGACACTGCTCCACGCAGCGAGGATCCTGGACGTCGGGCGCAGCGTCGACATCTATAACCTGCACGAGCACACGCTCAACATCGTCAGCTCAGCCGACCTGTCGGGCTTCTCGCATCGCGCCATTGCCCTCCTCGGCGCCCTGGTTCGGCTCAGCGGCAAGGACAGCGCTGGCCTCAAGCAGTTCGCGCCGCTCGTCGGCCAGAGCGACCAGGCTTCGCTGGTACGGCTCGCAGCTATACTGGCGCTGGCCGACGCGCTGGTAGCTCAAGCACCACCCGTCCAACCCGCCGGCGTGATTTGCCACAGGACGAACAATGGTCTGGCACTGGCTGCTCCATGGTTGGTTTCGTGGCCTCTCCAATCGGCCATTCGGCGCATCCAGCAGATATTTGCCGTGGCAATCCAGACTTCGACCGACCATGCCTGACCGCAACGGATCGCATCCGACGTTGCCAGGTCGGCTCATCATCGTCGAGGGCATCGACGGCTCGGGCAAGAGCACGCAGCTCGATCTGCTGCGCAAGTGGCTCATCAACCAGGGGTACGTGGTCGTCTTCAGCGAGTGGAACTCATCGCCTATCGTCAAGGCCACCACCCGTCGCGCGAAGAACCGCCGTCTGTTCTCACCGATGTCGTTCAGCCTGATCCACGCCGCCGACTTCGCCAGTCGAACGTACGCCCAGATTCTGCCTGCGCTACAGGCCGGCGCGATCGTCCTGGCGGATCGCTACGTGTACACCGCCTACGCGCGCGACGCCGCGCGGGGTGTCGACCGCGCCTGGCTGCGGCGCGTGTACAGCTTCGCGCCGCGTCCGACGGTCGCGTTCTACTTCGACGTGCCGCTCGACGAAGCCGTTCGCCGAATCCTCGCCGGTCGGCCGGAGCTCAAGTTCTACGAGGCGGGCCTGGACCTGGGCCTGAGCTCCGATCCGTACGAATCGTTCCGCCTGTTTCAGGCGCTGATCCGAGAGGAGTACGGACGTCTGGTCGACGAGTTCAAACTGGTGCGCATCGACGCTACGGATACGCTGGTCAACCAGCAGCAGCACATGCGTGCTCTGGTCCAACCCGTGCTCGACGGAGTGATGCGCACCGACCCGACCGTGGTGGCCCGCGCGCTGAGCGCGGCTGGCCTGGTGGGCAGCTACCTGGGCGGCGGTGGCGCGGCGCGCCGACAGGAAATCACGGCGTGACTCGCTTGCGCTTCTACGGCCATCGACCTTCCAGCATCGAGGACGTCGAGATGCCGGGGCGGCTGATCGTGCTCGAGGGCACCGACGGCGTTGGGCGGTCCACCCAGATAGCGCTGCTCACCGAATGGCTCGAGGCACGCGGGTTTGCCGTGGTCAGCACCGGACTGCGCCGCTCAGACCTGGCGGGGCGCGGCATCGCCCGCGCAAAGCGCGGCAACACGCTCGATCCGTTGACCCTCAGCCTGTTCTACGCGGCCGACTTCTGGGACCGCCTCGAGCGGCGGATCCTGCCCGCGCTGCGCGCCGGCATGGTCGCGCTGGTGGATCGCTACGTCTTTTCGCTGATCGCCCGCGCCATCGTGCGCGGCATCAGCGCCGAATGGATGGAGGGCCTGTACGGCTTCGCGCTTGTGCCGGACCTGGTGGTCTACCTGGACATCGACCTGCAACATCTGCTGCCACGCGTGCTCAGCAGCACCGGATTGGATTACTGGGAGTCCGGCGACGACTTCCTGGCCGGGCCCGACCTGTACCACAACTTCGTCGACTACCAGATGCAGTTGTTGGCCGAGTTTCGGCGGCTCGCCAGTGTACATGACTTCAAAACGGTCGATGCACGTGGCACCGTGTCCGACGTGTTCCAGGCCATGGTCGGCCAGGTCTCCGAAGTGGTTCGCGAGCTGTCGCCCAACGGCGTCGCCCTGGGTGCCGGGGCTGACGAGCCCCGGCTACGCCTCGAGCGAGCGGAGAACGCGCGGCGGCAGTACCCACTGCAGCGCAGCTGAACCGGCCCGCAGACCGTCCTCCACGGTCAGGCAAGCGATGCCGCCCTTCTTCATGGTCACCCTGACGTTGCCCGCGTCACCCGTCAGCAGATACGACAGCAATTCGTGCAGGCCTGGCTCGTGGCCAACCAGGGCCACTGAGTCAGTGCTGGCGTGTGGCTGCAGGGCATCGACCACATCACCCGGCGGCGTCCCCGGCTGGAGCGGATCGAATCGGCTCGGCTGCGGCCAGCCGGCCGCCTTCTCGAGCAGCTCGGCGGTCCGCCACGCGCGAACCAGTGGACTGCTCAGCACGACGTCGACACTGGAGATCACGGCTTCCAGTCCGCGCGCTGCCCGCCGGAACTTCTTCTCGCCCTGCGGCGTCAGCGGCCTGTCGCGATCGTCCGGCCAGCTGGCCGGGTCAGGGTCGAAGGCAACCGCGTGTCGGACCAGGTACAGGTTCATGCGGTGCAGTCTAGACGCACGGCTCGGAACGCGAATTGCGGAAGGCCCGGCCTGATGCGCTACCTGGCCCTGGCCTGCGACTATGATGGAACCCTCGCTAGCGACGGTGTCGTCGCGTCCGCGACCGTTGCCGCGCTCGAGCAGGTGCGCGCCTCTGGCCGCAGGCTGCTGCTGATCACCGGCCGCGAGCTCGCCGACCTGCAGCGCAGCTTTGACCGTGTCGACCTGTTCGATCGGGTTGTGGCCGAAAACGGCGGGCTCCTGTACCGTCCCGCCGAAAATCGGGAAGTGGCCCTGGCCCCGCCGCCGTCGAAGGCGTTCATCGATGCCCTTCGAGCCCGGGGAGTCGAGCCGCTCGGCGTCGGCCGGACCATTGTCTCCACGCGGCGACCCAACGAGTCGCTGGTGCTGGACGCCATCAGCGAGCTCGGCCTCGAGCTGCAGATCATCTTCAACAAGGGCGCGGTCATGGTGCTGCCGTCGACGGTCAGCAAGTGCACCGGGCTGCTGGCCGCGCTGCGCGAGCTCGGTCTTTCCCCACACAACGTCGTGGGCGTCGGCGACGCCGAGAACGACCACGCATTCCTGGCCGCTTCGGAGGCGGCGGTAGCCGTCGCCAACGCGGTGCCCTCGCTCAAGGAGCAGGCCGACTGGACGACCTCCGGCGCCCGCGGCGCCGGGGTAGAGGAGCTGATCGCGTCACTCCTGAAGGACGACCTGCGCATGGTCGAGCCACGGCTCACCCGCCACCACATCCTGCTCGGCACGGACAAGACGCATCCGGACGAACCTGTCACCCTCCGTCCGTATTGCACGAGCCTGCTGGTTGCAGGTTCCGTCAAGTCCGGCAAGTCATCCCTTACGCTCGGCATCCTCGAGCGCCTGGCCGACGCCGGCTATCGGTACTGCCTGATCGATCCCGAGGGCGATTACGAAGCCATGCCTGGCGCCGTAAACCTCGGCAGCGAGCGCCACACGCCGACCGCCGATGAGGTGATGCACGTCCTGGCGCGACCCGACCAGAACGTCGCCGTGTCCCTGCTCAGCCTGT
>CBJLVJ010000323.1:0-4618 GCA_966426465.1 uncultured bacterium
GGAGCAGCAGCCGGGCTGGCAGCGGACGTTGCCGCCGGTTTGGGCGCCGCCGTCGGGACGGCGGTGGGCGTGGGTTGGGCGGGTACGCAGGCCGACAATCCAAGACACAGGGCCAGGGCAGGGCCGGCGAGGGCCGCACCTCGCCCGGGCATGGTCCAATGCCAACTGCAACGGACATACCTCATCAAGCCAGCATAGCTCGAACCCGCCCGCGCCGTCCGGCGCGCAGCGCTTCGGCGGTCACGGGTAGCTGACCACGGCGACGGAGATATCCGGATGAGCGATCGGCCAGAGCGCGCGTGTGGCATCCTTCAGCACGTCGGCCCAGCAAGCGCCGGCGGCGAAGGGAGGAGGCCATGCTACTCAGTAGACTGGGGCACGCTTGCGTGCGACTACAGCAAGACGGCATGACTCTGGTGATCGATCCGGGCGCCTTTTCGGCTCCCGATGCGCTCGATGGCGCCGACGTGGTGCTCGTCACGCACGAGCATGTCGATCACGTTGTTCGAGACCGATTGCAGGCAGCGCTTACAGATCGCCCGGAGTTGAGAGTGTGGACCAACCGCACCGTCGCGGGTTTACTCGAGGGCAGCCATGTCCAGGCGGTCAACGCTGGGGATAACTTCTCGATCGACGGCGTGTTCGAAGTTCAGGTGCATGGCGAATGGCACGCGGTGATCCATCCCGAGGTACCGCGGATTCTGAATGTCGGGTTTCTGGTGAATGGCACGATCTTCCACCCCGGAGACGCGTTCACCGTACCGGACAGACCGGTCGATACGCTGCTCGTGCCAGTTCACGCGCCGTGGTCCAAAATCGCCGAGGTCATCGATTACATTCGGGCGGTCAAGCCGCGGCAGGTGTTTCCGATCCACGATGGTCTCCTCAACGAGACCGGCCTGGGCCTGGTCGATGGCCTGCTCGGCGAGCGCGGACCAGGCATCGGCGCCAGCTACAGGCGACCAGCCGCTGGAGAGTCCATCGAATTGCATAGCGGCCGGTGATGTGATGCGTTTCGGACTGACTTTACCCAACCGCGGTGTCCTGTTGGGCGTCACCACGCCTGCACAGATGCTTCAGATGGCCACCATCGCCGATCAGTCCGACGTGTTCCAGTCCGTCTGGGTGGGCGACTCGCTGCTGGGCAAGCCGCGCATGGAGTCGATCACGCTGCTGAGTGGTGTCGCCGCGCGCACAGCCCGCCTGCGTCTGGGTCCAGCGTGCATGGCCAGCTTCCCACTGCGCGATCCGGTGCTGCTGGCGTATCAGTGGGCCAGCCTGGACCTGCTCGCCGGCGGGAGAACGGTGCTGGTGGCGTGCACCGGCATCGTGCCTCAGGAGGGCGGCCGGATCGAGGGCGAGCTGTACGGTCTGCAGCGCAAGGACCGGGTTGAGCGCATGCTCGAATGGATCGAGCTGATCAAGCGACTCTGGACCGAGGACAGCGTGACATTCGAGGGCCGCCATTACCGCTGTGCGGGCATCACCATCGAACCCAGGCCCGCCGCCAGGCCGCGTCCGCCGATCTGGATCGCCAATAACCCGCCGCCAGGTGACCCGCAGCTGATCCGCCGAACCCTCCGGCGAGTGGTCCGCCACGCCGAGGGTTGGCAAACATCATTGTGGGATGCGGCGGACGTCGGATGGCGCCTGGAGGAGCTACGGCGCCTCGCGGAGGCGGAAGGACGCGATCCTTCGAGCATCGAGACGCACCTCTACCACAACATCAACGTCAACGAGGACCGCCAGCAAGCGCTGGCGGAGTCCAAGCGCTTCCTCGATGCGTACTACTCGATGGACTACTCGCCGGAGTTCGTCGCCGGCTGGACCGCCACGGGCTCACCCGACGAGTGCGTCGAGCACCTGCGCGTCTACCAACAGCTTGGCTTCGACGAAGTCACGCTGCGGATGACCAGCTGGGACCAGTTTGGCCAGCTCGAGCGGGTCATGCGCGAGGTGCTGCCGCGCTTGCTCTAAAAGTTCGGCCGACAAGCCGCTTTTGGCACAAGTCACCGCTCCCACACGGCGTCGGCGGCGCGTATGGCCTCGACGATGCCCTTGTAGCCGGTGCAGCGGCACAGGTTGCCGGCGATCGCGGCGCGGATCTCATCCTCCGACGGACGCCTGGCCTCGCTGAGAAACTCGTAGGCCGTCATCAGGAAACCGGGGGTGCAGAAGCCACACTGAAGCCCGTGATGGTCCTGGAAAGATTGCTGCAGCGGATGCAGCGGTCCTCCCGCCGGGGCAAGTCCTTCGACCGTGCGGATATCAGCGCCGTCCGCCTGAACCGCGTACATGATGCAGGACCGCACGCTCGCGCCGTCCAGCAGCACGGTGCAGGCGCCGCACACCCCGTGCTCACAGCCGATGTGGGTGCCGCGCAGACCCAGGTCCTCACGCAGAAAATCGACCAGCGTCTTGCGCACGTCGACCTGGCGCGTGTAGCGCACGCCATTGACGGTGAGCGCAACGGTCGCGCTACGCACCTGAATCCTCCGCGACTCGTGACAGGGCCCGCTCGAGCGCTCGGCGCGTCAGGCCGCGCACCAGGTGCCGCCGGTAGTCGGCAGAGGCGTGCACGTCGGCGTCCGGCTCGCAATCGGCCGCGGCGCGCTCGGCTGCCAGCCCGAACGCCTCGCTGCTTGGTGGTTGGCCAATCAGCAGGTCGGCTGCCTCGCGCGCGTCGAACGGCACCGGACCTACGCCGGTATAGACGAGTCGCGCGCTGGTACAGACACCATCGCCCGCCAGGCTGATCGCGGCTGCCACGCCGGCCAGCGCGAAGTCGCCGTGTCGTCGCGCGTACTCCTCCCAGGCATAGCCAGTGCGCGTTGGGCGCGGCGGGAAGCGGACCTCGACCAGCAGCTCGTCCGTCGCGAGGCTGGTCGTCAGGTACGTGACGAAGAAGTCCTTCGGCGCGGCGGTCCGCTCGCCGCGCGGCCCCCGAATGCGCAACTCGGCATCCAGTGCGGTGACCACGGCGGGCAGCTCGGCCGATGGGTCGGCATGGGCCACGCTGCCGCCAACCGTACCCCGATTGCGGATCGTGGGATGCCCGATGTAGCCCACCGCTTCGTGCAGTAGCGGCCAGTGCGTGGACACCCTGGGCGAGCGCTCGACGGCGCGCTGGCGGGTGAGCGCGCCGATGATGAGCACGCCATCGTCCTCCCGCACGTAATCCAGCTCGCGCAGCCGGTTGAGGTCGATCAACAGGTCGGGGCGTGCCAGGCGCATGTTCAGCAGTGGTCCGAGGCTCTGGCCGCCGGCAATCACCTTGGCTACGTCCGCGTGTTCGGCGAGCAGGCCGAGCGCCTGGTCAACGCTTTCTGGAGCGACGTACTCGAACGGGGCCGGTTTCATCGACCAGTTGCGCGTCCCTTGAAGCGTGGCTTGCGCTTTTCGGTGAACGCTTGCACACCCTCGGCGAAATCGGGCGTGCCGCGCAGCATGCCGTAGGCGTAGCCCTCCAGCTGCAATCCGGCCACCAGCGGCGCATCCTGGCTGAGGTTCAACACGCGCTTGGCGGTCTCCAGGGCCAGTCGGGGCTTGGCCAACAGCTCGTCGGCCAGCGCATCGGCGGCCGCATCCAGCTGGTCCGGTTCGACGACCTGCGTGACCAGTCCCCAATCGCGTCCCTCTGCGGCCGGGATGCGGCGGCCGCGCAGGATCATGTCCTTGGCGCGACCGAGCCCGACCAGGCGCGCCACGCGCTGCGTCCCGCCGCTGCCCGGCATCATGCCCAGGCCAACTTCCGGGAGGCCGAACTGCGCTCGTGTCGTGGCCACTCGAAAGTCGCAGGCGAGCGCAATCTCGAGGCCGACTCCGAAGCAAAAGCCGTCGATAGCGGCGATGACCGGGCCCGGGAAGCGCTCCGGCGCGGCCACATTGTCGTGCAGGTATGACAGGAGGTCCTGTCCGGCCTGCATGAACATGGCGATGTCACCGCCCGCCGTGAACGCCTCCTCACCGGCGCCACGCACGACGACCACTCTTGCCCGCCCGTCCCGCTCGAGCGTGCGGAACAGGTCGGCAAACTGGTCGCGCATGCCAAGCGTGAGCGCGTTCATCTTGCCCGGTCGGTCCAGCACCACACGGGCCACACCGCGCTCCGCGTCCAGGCTGAGGTGCATATGCTCCAGGTGCAGGCCGAGCGCCTCGGCGGTGATCGTCTGGTCCGTGTGCGTGCGTGTCATCGTGGTTTGTCTCCAGGTTGCGCGGCTACTGGTTCGAGCGGCTGATATTCGCCGGCTACCAGCAGGCGTCGCAGAATCTTGCCCACCGGGCTCTTGGGAATGCGCTCGACGAAGATGATTCGGCGCGGGCGCTTGAAGCTGGCAAGCTGCGGGCTGGAGCGGCAGAAGGCGTCAATGTCCTGAGCGGTCACCTCCGGGCGGGCCGGCACGATGAACGCCGTCACGACCTGTCCCCAGCGTTCGTCGGCCATACCCACTACGGCCACGTCCTGCACACCCGGGTGGCGCGCCAGCACGTCCTCGACCTCCACCGGCTGCACGTTCTCACCGCCGGAGATGATCATGTCGTCCACGCGGCCGGTCACCCACAGGTCGCCGTCCTCATCGACATGGCCCACGTCTCCGGTGAAGTACCAGCCGGCGCG
>CBJLVJ010000324.1:0-4618 GCA_966426465.1 uncultured bacterium
CGCGATTGGCAGCGCGTCGGCTGCTGATCCACGAGGCGGCGTGGTAGGGCACGGGGACGAAGTGACGGCGCACCCACAGCCGCTCACAGACTCTTCGTGCGGGTCGACGCGCAACCGCCAGCTCCGCCGCAAATGCGCTGCCGCGCTTCAGCCCCGACGGGGTGAGCGGCGCTTCGACGTACAGCACCCGTGCGCCGCGCTCGGCAAAGTACGTCGCCAGGTGGTGCTTGCTGAAGCGGGTGGGCCCGTCCCACGGTGGCGCATACAGCAGAACGATGTCGCGACAGAGGGGCCCGTCAGGCACTCTGCGCGGTCCCGCGGTACACGTCGGACATCTCGGCCACCTGGCGCTCGAGCGTGAAGCACGCTTCGACCCGCGCGCGACCGGCGCGGCCCATTCGGGAGCGCTCCTCGGGCGAGCCCAGCACGTCCGCGAGCGCGTGCGCCAGGCACGCGGCATCCGCGGGCACGAGCCGGCCGGCGTCAGAGCCGAGCAACTCGGCGCTGGGGCCAATGTCTGTCGCCACGACCGGGCGCTCCAGAGCCATGGCCTCGATGATAGGGCGGCCAAAGCCCTCGGGCTCCAGGCTGGCGAAGGCGAGCACGTCGGCGGCGACGAGCACACGCGCGACGTCAGCGCGGAACCCGGTCACGCGGATTCTGTCGTCCAGGCCGCGGCGGCGGGCGTCGCGTAGCAGCGCGCCGAGGTTGTCGAGCGGCAGGTTCAGGGCGCGTTTGACCTGGCCGCGGATCGAGGCAGCGTACGTCGCGTCCACCCCGCCGGTCAGCAGCACGAGGTACACAGACCCGGACAGGCGACCCAGGGCGTCCAGCAGCAGCCAGTTGCCTTTGGGGCGCTGGACGGCGCCAATCGCCATGACCACCTGTGCCTTGGGTGGCAGGTTCAGCTCAGATCGGACGGCTGGCGCCTGTTCGAGGAGATCGAGACGGAACTCGGCCAGGTCCACCGCGTTATAGACCCGCTGAACTGCCACGCGCGGTGGGAAACACGCGCGAACGGCGTCTGAGATCGCCACCACCTGCCGCGCGTGGCGCACGATGAATGTGGCGTGCCAGCGTCGCAGCCACGGGTTGGGACCGAGCACCTCACGCACTACCCAGACCACCGGAATGCGTTCCCGCCGCGCGGCAGCAGCCCAGGCGAGCAGCACGCTGGTGTTCAGGTGGAGCACGTCGGGCCGCTCGTGTCGGAGGCTTGCACGCGCGGCGCCCACCGCGCCCGGAAACGTGCGCACGAAACGCGCTAGCGAGCGGGGACCGAGGCGGGCATGGGCCGAATAGAAGAACGCGCCGCCGGTCGGCACCACCGTGGCTGGCACACCAAGCTCGCCCGCAAGCGGCAGGATCGGGCCCGGCTCGGTGAAGATGGCCCTGGCGCGGAACTCGTTCCTGTCGAGCCCAGCCAGCTGCTTCAGCAGGGACACTGGCGCGCCGCCCAGCCCGCCGCCCTGATGCACGGCGAGCACTGACAGGCTCATACGAGCTGCACAAGCGTGGCGTCGACCAGGCGCGCCGCGCATGCCCAGTTGTGGCTGGTCTCGACCCGCGCGCGAGCCGCCGCGCCGAGGGCTTCGAGTCGGCAGCGATCGCACAGCACTGTCGCGATGGCGCCGGCGACCTGGTCGACCGACGCGCCGTCGACCAGGATGCCGGTGCGGCCGTTGACGACGGCGTCGATCTCCCCGCCCGAGCGACCGGCGATGGCCGGACGACCCCATGCTGCCGCCTCGAAATAGACGAGACCGTAACCTTCCAGGTCCCCTTCCGACGTGCGTCGGGCCGGTAAGACAAACACTGTGCTGCGCTGATACTCGCGTCCGAGCGCGCTGTCATCCAGCCGGCCGAGGAAGCGCACCCGATCAGCAACGCCGGTGGCTCTCGCCAGTTTTCGCAACCGGAGCTCGTCGAGACCGCGGCCGACGATGCGATAGTCGACTTCTGGCGGCAGCCTGCGCATGGCGCCGATCACCGAGTCGATGCCTTTGCGCGGCACAAGCCGGGCGACGCTGAGCAGGGTCATGCCGCTGGGCGGCGGAGCTAGTGGTCGTGGCTCCGCGCCGTAGGGCACGTTGACAACTCGATCGGGCTGGACGCCCCAGTCGGTCAGCAGGCCAGCCGTGAACGTGCCCGGCACGAGCACGCGGTCGGCGGCACGCAGGGCCGCACCGCGCAGCAAGCCATCTAGCGGCGCCAGTCCCATGCCACGGCCGGCACGCCACACCTCCTGGCCATACGCGTACACCACAAACGGCAGGCCCAGCCGCCGGGCAAGGAGCCAGGCCAATGGGGCGAAATACACGTGGCCGGCCTGGATCACGCGCGGTCGCCAGTCATTGATTGCCGTCAGCGCGGACGCCAGAAAGGCTCGCGCGAAATGCAGCGACGGGTGCGCTGCCCAGAGCGGTCGGTACGTCATCCGTGCGGCGAGCGTCGTGGGCACGCTGTACAGGCACAGGTCGGAGGCGTGGGCCGGCGCCGGAGCGATCACCAGGGGCGGTTCGGCCAGCCGGCGGTTCGTCTGATACAGCAGTGTCTCGATGCCGCCGAGCGCTGGAGGGAAGCTGGCAGCCAGCAGTAACGAGCGCACGTCGCTCAGCGAGTCGCGAGCACGCGTCGTGTCAGCCCGACATAAAACGCGAGGTCGCCGGGCACCGGCAGCAGCTCGCGGGCGGGCCGACCCGAGAGCTGGACGAACACGACCAGGACGACGACCGTCGCGGCCACGTACGCGATACTCAGTCCGGCGGCGGCGCCGGACAGGCCGAACACCTGTGCGCCGATCGCTTGCAGGAGGATCGAGGAGAGGCCGAACAGCCAGGCGATCGCGGCCAGCAAGCCGCGACGACCAAGGCGCAACAGATGGCTGGCCACCAGTTGCCACACGCCGTAGGCGACCATGCCTGGCAGCAGCAGGACAAGCACGGGACCCACGGCGGTGAACTCACGTGTGAAGATAAAGGGCGCGAGCGGTGAACCAATGGCCAGCGCGCAGGCCATCGCGACCATCCACAACAGCGCGTGGCGCGTGACGCGGGCGGTCACGGCCGCCGAATCCTGCTCGGCCGTGAGCAGGCGGGGCTGCAGCGCCGTGCGCAAGGCGATCGATACCTGCAGCACCAGGCGTGCGACGGACAGCGCGACGCTGTAAATACCCACGGACGCGACGTCCAGGTTGGCATTGAGCACGAACGCGCCGCCCTCGCTGCCGAGGAACATGCCCAGGAGGCCAAACTGAATTGGCGCTCCCGAGCGCGCCAGCTCCGCCGCCAGGGCTGGCCGTGGCTGCCATGGTCCGCCAGAAGTTCGGCCGACAAGCCCGTCACGCTTCGGCGTCTCGATGGCGTTGCTGGGCTTGAACATTCTCCACAGGTAGGCGATGGCGACGATGGCCAGCACGATCTCGCCGATCAACCAGGCGAGGGTGGGTCCGAGCGCCTGACGCGGCAGGACCGCGCCGCCGATCGCGACCAGGGCCAGGAAGACCAGGGTGCGGCCGACGTCCAGGCTGTTGTAGATGTCGAGGCGCCCACCGAGCTGGATGAACCGCCGCGCCAGAAGCGCCAGCAACGAGGCGATGCTGCCGCCGAGCGTCAGCCACAGCAGCACGGGTTCGACGCCGCGAAGCAGGTTGTCGCGAAAGAGCGGCGCCGCCAGGCCGAGCACCAGCGCCATCAACGCGGCGCCTGCCAGTCCCAGGCTCAGCGAGGTACCGATGAGCGCGCCGGTCGTCGCGCGACGTTCGGCCATCAACTGGAGCAGCACTTCGGGAATGCCCCACTGCGCCACGGCCAGCACCAGGCCGGCGAGTTTGACCGCCAGCTGGTACTCGCCGCGGGCCTCGGCTCCCAGCACACGCGGGAGCAGCACGCTGACCGCAACGCCAAAGACCAGGGCCAGCAGGCTGCCGAGCGACTGTCGCGCGAAGCTCATGCTCGACTCTGGTTATGCTGCCCTGGCCGATGGGCGCGGACGCTGATTTTCGACAGGCGCTGTACCGCCGCTACGTGTCGACCTTCAAGGCCGACGTGTGGCGGGATGGAGAGCCTTCGATTGCCTGGTGGGACCACAAATACCTGCCACTGCTGGAGGGACTCGACCGCGGCGCAGCAATTGTCGAGATTGGCTGCGGCGACGGCGCGCTGCTGGCGTACGTCGGGCGGCGTGGATTCTCGCACGCGGTGGGGATCGACATCTCGGCTGAGCAGGTCGCACTGGCACGAAGGCGCGGCGTGCAAGCCGACGTTGGCGACGCGTTCGGGTACCTGGGGAAACACGGCGCGGCGTTCTCCGCGGTCGTCGCGATCGACGTTCTGGAGCACCTCACGCGCGACGAGCTGCTGCGCCTGGCGCCGCTGCTGTTGGCGGCATTGCGGCCCGGCGGGCGGCTGCTGGTCCAGACCGCCAACGGCGCAGGCCTGTTTCCCGGGCAGGTGATCTACGGTGACCTGACCCACGTGACGGTCTTCACGCCGCAGTCACTGGCGCAACTGCTGCGGCCGGTCGGTTTCGTGGACCTGGCGTTCTACGAAACAGGGCCGGTGCCCATCCGCCTGCGCGGAAGAATCGATGCCGCCCTGTGGAGCGGCATCAAACGCGT
>CBJLVJ010000325.1:0-4612 GCA_966426465.1 uncultured bacterium
ACCCCAGTTCCGCAGGCTATCGCGCGGGCCCTCGAGCAGGCCGGCATCGAGTTTGTCTTCGGTATGCCCGGGGGCCGAACCGGCGCCATCTTCGATGCCCTGTACGACCACCGCGACCGCATCCGCACCGTGCTCGTGCGCGAGGAAGGTCGGGCGGCCGTGATGGCCGACGTATACGGCCGCCTGACGGGTCGGCCGGGCGTGGCCATGGGCCAGGGCGCCTTCCTGCTGACCAACGCGGGCATGGCCGTCCAGCAGACGCAGCTGGCGATCAAACACGCCCTGGCCGGACAACCCGGGCCGGTGGCGGTGCTGTATCACAGCGGTGCGCTCGCGGCGAGTGTGGGTCCAGATACCGCGCCGCGGCTGTACTGCACAGCCGCCTACCTGCCCGAGCAGCGCGCTGCCGCCCGCCCGGAGCTCGTCGAGGCGGCCAGTCGCCGCCTGCAGGCGGCCGCACGTCCGGTCATCCTGGCCGGCAACGGCGTCCGCGTCGGACGTGCCCGGCATGAGCTGCGGCAGTTGGCGGAGGCGCTCGATGCGGGGGTGGTCACGACTGCCTCCGGCAAGGGGGTCTTTCCCGAGACCCACCCGCTGGCCTTCGGCGTGTTCGGCACCTTCGGGCTCGAATCGGCCAACGCACTGGTCGCCGACGCGGACGTGGTCCTCGCGGTGGGCACCAAGCTGGGTCCCAGCGATACGGCCAACGAGAACCCGCTACTGCTCGATCCACAGCGCCAGGCGCTCATCCACATCGAGATCGAACCACGCAACGTGTCGTGGACGTTTCCGGCCGAGCATGCGCTGCTGGGCGACGCCGCGACGGTCCTCGGCCAGCTCGTGGCGCAACTGACGGCCCAGGCCCGGCCGTCACGTGATGGCCGGGCAGCGCGCCTGGACGATGTCCGGCGTCGCTACGTCTCGTTCGATGGGCCGGCATCGGAGTCCGACGAAGCTCCAATCTTGCCCCAGCGGCTGATCAAGGAGCTCCATCGAGCCCTGCCGGACGACGCCATTGTCACCTGCGACGCTGGCGAGAACCGACTGTTCATGCTGCACTATTTCCAGACGAAGAGCGGGATGGAGTACCTCCAGCCGGCCGCCTTCGGCGGCATGGGCTACGCCATTCCTGCGGCGCTTGCGGCCCGCCTGGTGTACCCGGGCCGCAAGGCGGTCGCGGTCTGCGGCGATGGCGGCTTCGGCATCGCCATGAACGGCCTGCTGACAGCCATCGAGGAACGAATTCCGATCATGGTGGTCATCTTCGACAACTCGATGCTGGGTTGGGTTCGGCATGGACAGGGCGAACGCCCCATCGCGTCGCAGTTCGCCAGCTTCGACTACGCGGCCATCGCGCGGGCGATGGGCTGTGTCGCGCTCCGGGTCGAGCGCGCCGATCAGCTGGCTGGAGCGTTCCAGCAGGCACTCGAGGCCGGAGTGCCTGCGGTGGTGGACGTGCTGACGTCCGGGCGCATCACGTTCCGCGACGTGACGTCGCCGCTCGCGGCGGTGCGGCCGCAGCCCGTCGAAGGCTGACCTTACACGCCCACGGCGACGCGATCGTGCTCGACGCGGTACTGCTCGAGCGCGGCACAGTTCGGCCCCGCACCGTCGCCGGGCACTCCCGGCAGACTCACCGTACCATCCGAATTCACCTGCAGCGTGTGGTGGTACCTCTTGCCCCACTTCGGTCCACCGAATCCCAATAGAACTCCAGGATCAGGACCGTTCGAGATCGCTGAGACCAGATGAATACGGATGTCCTACAGTAGGTACCTGGAGCGATTACGGGAGCTTGTGTCATAGCACGGCGACGGCTCGTAGACAATGGACGATCCCCTCCGCAGCCGTGCGTCGCCCCCGACGCGATCCCCGAGCGCAACCGTTGTTCGTACTCCAGGATGGGTCGAGTACCCTCCACCTTCCGAAGCGATCATCAGTCCGCCAGTAGCAGCGCTGTGGAGAATGGAGTTCATTGGACACGAGCCAGGCATCCGGTACTGACACAACCCTCGGCATAGCCGGCAACAGCTGAGTCGTAGTTAGCCGCTCCTCAGCTTTGCGTCTGACCGCCCCACATGCGCGTCAGGAACACATTGAACCTCGCGGAGGCCCGGGTTTCCCTGCATTGCTCGGCAAGGTTCGCGAGGTTCCGGCGCTGCACGTCCTCAAAGAAGTGGACCGCGCGCGAGCACAAGCCATGCAGAGTGCCGATCCGCAACGGAACAGAAGTTGCCGCGCCGGTGGTAGGTCGTAGCGCTGCCGAGAGCCTCGATGCGACCTCGACGTGAGGCCCCGAACCGCGCCAGGTCCTGGTCTCACTAGCCGGCCAAGATCGGCGGCTCCCGCCAAGACTCCCGAGCCGTGCCTGCAGAAAGCGCTTCGCGGCGATGGTATTGACGACGCGCTCACCGCGCTTGCTGCTGATGCTCCAAACGGGACGGCAGTGGCGGTCGCCAAGCCGATAATCAGCCGACCCAGGACGCAGGCTCCGTTCGAGATCGACGAGCGCATTTGACACCCCCAGCGAACGTGGCCGGCGGTAGCATCACGGTCGTAGGAGCATCGCGTCACGGCGCTGCCAGGCTTCGCCAACCTGAGGAGCAGGGCGGGCATGAAGCAGGCGCGCAGCATAGCTCATCAGTGAGGCCTGCGGGCGGTGTAGCTGTCGTCGCGTCCCGCCAGGGCGTGATGCCGCCAGTCCTATGAGATTGTGGTCAGATCGCCGCTGATTGAGGCTCGCGGCCCGCCCGGCCCCCTTGCGCGAGCGCGCCGAGGGTCAGCAGAGCGGTTCGTTGGGCCGTCGTGATGCCTAGCTTCGGGTGCGAACGCGGCCGGCTGGCCGTAGAAGCGGTGCGCTTCGACCACGTTGTAGCCGCCTTCGGCGTAGGCCGAACGGTCTGGCAAATAGCCAGGCGAGCCGTTCGCATAGCCGAGCACCAGGACGGGCTGGCTGGCGCCTTGCTTGATCGCCTGCCCCAGCTCGACAAATGGCTCGCCGGGCAGCAGTACCAGCGTCAGCTCACCGATGGCCAGAGCCATGACCTCGGCACGCACGGTCCGGGGCGGATGTGAGATCTCGGCGATGGCGTCGGCCCACTCCGCCGAAGCCTCCATCAGGCGCGCCTCGCCTGTTGCGCCCGACCGCATCAGGTCGGCCGCCTGCTCGCGCCACAGCGCTGCCTTGTGGCGCAGCAGCCCGTCAGAAACACGGCCTGGGCGCCGCGATAGAGCGCCTCAAGCGAACGCACCACGTAGCCCGGGTAGTCGGCCGAGACGAACCGATTGTTCGGGCCAAGCGTGACCGGGTGGCACGCGTAACTCACCAGCACGCATCGGACGCGCCCGTCGACGGTATCGAATCGAATCACCGGCACGTCCGCATCGATAGGCCTGCCGGGCAGCCGGCGATTCTTGCCGACGCTCGACTCCTGGCCGAGCCCGAACCAGCCGCGCACCGGTTGGAGCTCGCGGGCTGCCGCCGCCACCACCCCGGCGCCGGTCTGGACCAGGCTGCCGCGATACGCCGGATCAACACTACCCAACCGGGCGCCCAGGATTGCGGGGGGTCCGCTGTGCGTGTGCGTCGCTGTCACCGCCAGCCGATCGGTCAGCTGCGGCAGCCCGACCAGCTCGGCGGCTCGCTGGCG
Organism: uncultured bacterium; assembly: GCA_966426465.1. Lineage (GTDB taxonomy): Bacteria > Chloroflexota > UBA6077 > UBA6077 > CF-72 > CF-72. The sequence goes on from CBJLVJ010000325.1 coordinate 3,651, forward strand.
GATCGTCGCGCCCGCCGGCGGTGTGATGGACGCCCGGGCGGTGCCGAGCCTGAGCCATGGGTTGGCGATGATGGCAACTGTAAACTCCCGGTGTTGACGGAGGGGCCACCGACTCGCACGCGCTACCTGGAGGCGATCATCGAGCACCTGCGCCGCCTGCACGACGAGCAGGCCGAGGCGATTGGCCAGGCGGCGCGAGTCATCGCGGACCAGATCAAGTCCGATCGGTTGGTGTACGCCTACGGACCGGGTGGTCACTCGAATCTGGCCACCCAGGAGCTCTTCTTTCGCGCGGGCGGCCTCATGCACGTGAGCGCGATCCTCGACGAAGGCACGCTGCTGAGCAGCGGTGCCCTGCGCTCGATGGCCATGGAGCGGACGCCCGGCTACGGGCGGATCGTGATCGACAACTATGGGCTCGGCCAGGGCGACCTGCTGGTGCTGATCAACGCCTACGGCATCAACGCGGCCCTGATCGACGCGGCCCTGGAAGCACGTCAGCGTGGCGTTCGCATGATCGGCGTGACGTCGGTTCGCCATGCGTCCGCCACGCCGCCTGATCATCCCGCCCGCCATCCCTCGGGCAAGAACCTGTACGAACTGGTCGACCTGGTCGTGGATAGTCAGATCGAGGTCGGCGACGCGGTGGTGGCCATACCTGGGTTCGATCAGCAGGTGGCGGCGATGTCCACGTTCGCCAACGCCTACCTGCTGACGCTCGGGGCGCTGATGCTCGTCGGCGGCGCGGCCGGCGACCGCTTCGGCCGCCGCCGCGTCTTCGCCTGGGGCGTCGCCGTCTTTACGATGGCGTCGATCGCATGCGGGCTTGCGCAGGGCACGGCAACGCTGACAATGGCGCGGGCAGCGCAGGGCGTCGGCGGCGCCTTGCTGGTTCCCGGCAGTCTCGCCATCATCAGCGCGGCCTTCCCGGCGCACGAACGCGGCAAAGCCATCGGCACTTG
>CBJLVJ010000326.1:0-4609 GCA_966426465.1 uncultured bacterium
GCTGTCTGCCCCGGGCCGATCGAGAGCGACATGACGCGCGGCTACGACTACAACGTCACCGGCCAGCCCATTGCGCGCATGGGTCAGCCGCGGGACGTCGCCCAGGTGGTCGTGTTCCTGGCGTCACAGATGTCCAACTACGTCACCGGCCAGACGCTGAACGTGGACGGCGGCATCCTCATGGATTGAGCAGTCGGCATGGCGCTCACTATCGCCCACCGGCGCACCCTCAACCGCGAGTTGCAGCAGTGGGTCCAGCTGCATCCGGACAAGCCCTGGCTGATCTTTCAACCGGTCGAGGGCGCGCCACTGACGCTCACCTACGCCCGGTTTGCCGAGCAGGTCGAACAGACGGCTAACGCCTTGCTCGGCATGGGGATCCGGCGCGGCGACAAGCTGCTCCTGATCCTCGGCAATTGCCCGGAGTTCCTGTTGCTGTGGTTCGGCGCGGCCCGGATCGGCGCCGTCATCGTGCCAGTCAACCCGCTCTCCTCGGACGCGGAGCTCGACTACCTCGCGTCGCACTCCGAGGCGGTCCTGGTGGCGGTGCATGCCTCGGACGTCGGACGCGGCGAGCGTCTCAGCCTCCGACACGTGCTGGTGTGCGGAGGCCAGGCCGAAGAGGGGCGGTCCTTTTCGCAGCTCCTGGCGAGAGCGTCTTCCGGTGCGCCTCCCTCCGGACCGGGTGAGCGATCCGAGGACGACGTGGCGATCCTGTACACCTCCGGCACCACCAGCCGACCGAAGGGCTGCCTGATTACGCACGCCAATTACCTCCACGTCGGCGAAGCGGTCGCGCAGCATGCCGGGATTGGTCCGGACGATCGCAACCTGGTGGTGCTCCCTTACTTCCACGGCAACGCGCAGTATTACTCCACCATGTCCGCGCTGGTGACCGGGGCGACACTGGTGGTCACCGACCGGTTCAGCGCCTCCCGCTTCTGGGACATCGCCGCGCAGCACCGGGCGACGATCGCTAGTCTGTTTGCCGCGCCGATGCGCATGCTGCTGGCCCAGCCTGAGCGAGCGCTCCCCGAGCCGCGGCCACGGCTGGCCTTCTTCGCCCAGAGCATCACGCCCGCCCAGCTGGAGGAGTGGCAGCGTCGATTCGGGGTACCGCTGCTCCAGATCTACGGCATGACCGAGCAGCTTGGCTGGCCCCTGGCCAACCCACTGTACGGGCGGCGCGACAACATGAGCATTGGCCGGCCCACGCTGCCGTTTCGCTGCCGGGTGGTGGACGAGGCCGGACGTGAGGTCTCGCCCGGTACGGCTGGACAGTTGCTGGTGCATGGGGTTCGGGGCATCAGCCTCATGCGCGGCTACTACAAGAACCCTGAAGCCACGGCTGAAGCCATCCGGGACGGCTGGTTGTGGACCGGCGACAACGTGCGCGAGCGGCAGGATGGACGGTTCGAATTCGTCGATCGCGCCAAAGACATGATCAAGCGCGCCGGCGAGAACGTCGCCGCCGGCGAAGTCGAGGCGGTGCTCAAGGAGCATCCGGCGGTGTTCGACGCGGCGGTGATCGGCGTGCCCGATCCCATGCGCGACGAAGCCATCAAAGCTTACGTGGTGCCGCGCGAGGGGAGCGCCGCGACGGCGGAGGAGTTGATCGGGTGGTGCGCGCAGCGACTGGCGAAGTTTCGTGTGCCTGAGTTCATCGAGTTCCGGCGCGACCTGCCGCGGACGTCGGTCGGCAAGATCCAGAAGCACCTGCTTCGAGCGGAGCACGGCCACGCCACACCGGGGTAGGTTGCCCCGAGGCTGGCGGAGCGCGAGGGGATACACCAGGCGCCGATCAGTGGCCGAGTGGAGCCGCTGGCACACCGAACGCGACTACCCGTTGACGTGCAGCTGCGCGCATCTCGGGCTCGAACACCGTGGGTCCCCGATGGCCATGGCGTGAATGGCGTCCTGCGCGGCTTCTTCGACGATGCTCGAGCACCTGCGGACCACCGGCCGCGAGCCAGACCGGCAAACGTTCGTGCCGAGTCGAACGTGCTCCGTCTTGCGCGCCAGAGCGGTCAGCAGCGTCCAGACCTCGGGATAGGTTTCTACCTGCCCATCACGTTCGAAGTAGAAAATGGTCGGGCACCCAGACGGCCTCGAAGCCGAGTCGCTCGAGGCGAACGCCGTCCTCCAGCATGACGGTGTGACCTGGGAACGGAGTGGTGCCTGGGTCCCCAGCACCGCGCGAGATGAGATGAACACCGACAGCGAGCGACCGGATCACGCCTTGGTCGCGGCGACACCATTGCCGGACGCCAGCGGTGCTGCGGTGAAGAGTTGGCTCACGTCGGCCAGAATTGCGTCCAGCTCGCGCTGATCCGCCGCATCGAGCTCGACAGCGCCCGGACCACGCACCTTTGCGGTATCGATCACGCCGCGCCGGCGGAGGACTTCCTTGTACATGGCCGGACCGTACAGCCACTCGATGTTGAGTAATGGGATCAATCGATTGTGGAGGGCGCGTGCGCGCGCGAGGTCGCCCGAGTCCAGCGCGTTCCAGATCGCGACGTGAACATCCGTGACTTCGCACGCTGGCATTGTGCCGCACGCTCCGCGAGCGTATTCGTCGAGCATGAAGCGACCGGCCATGCCGCCCATGATGCCTTTCAAGCGCGGGCCCGCCAACTGGAACGTCTCGGACATCACGTGGCCGGCGGCAAGCGTCTCTTCGTTGATGGACTCCACGCCGTCGATCTCCTGGACGAGACGCGCCATGAACGCAGCTGTCATCGGCGTGCCCGCCGGCCCGGAGTAGTTCTGGACGAACACTGGCAGATGCGCAGAGACAGCGACGACCCGGAAATACTCCAGCAGCTCGTCTCCGCTCGGCTTTCTGGCGTACGGCGGCATGGCCATGACGGCGTCGGCTCCGATCTCGCGCGCGTGCTGGGCGAACATCTGGGACAGGCCCGTCGTCGCGGCGGACACGCCGACGACGACGGGCACGCGATGATCGACGGTCTCGACCACGATGCGCGCGACGCGCAGGCGCTCCTGTTCCGACAGCAGGGGCGCTTCGCTGGCGTTGACGGGCGCGATGACGCCGTGGGCGCCTGCGTCGACACACAACTGGACGCAGTGGCGCAACGAGTCTTCGTCGATGTCGCCACGGTCGTCGAACGGCGTCACGGGAATGGTGAAGACGCCGCGCATCTGAGCGGTATCAGCCGGCATGGATCAGGTGCCGGCGAGGCTACCGAGCCGCTCAGCGGGTCGCAAACGAACGATCCGGTGCGGCCTGTGTTCGGTTGACCCGGATTCTTCACGGAGCCGCCGTGGGACCGCACTGCCGCCGCAGCCGCTGCGGCGAGTTGTGCCTGAACCGCAGCGGCCGAATTCGCTGCATCGTGCGGCTGTGACGTCGGCGAATAATCCGGGCTACCTGGCAGTCGGCCCTGAGTGCCAGGCACCAGATGCCTGTGCTGATCGGTCCGATATCGGGGCCGGGTGCGTCGCCGCAGACGGACCCATCAGGCGCGAAGGCTGTCGCCGAGCGCCGTCCTGATGGTGGCCAGGTAGCCACGCACGTGCCCGATCTGGCGCAGCTCGATCACCTCTCTGGTCGTGAGCTCCGGCGCGCCGGGGTCCTCGCATGCCCGCCGCTCAAGCTGCGCGTCGCTCAGGCCGGCGATCATGCGTGCGACCGCCTCGCCGTCGCGGCGTAGCCAGGCGATCGTCGCCGCCTGGTCCGGGTTGGGGTTGTCGCTCGCCTGCCGGGCGTTGCGCTCGTCGAACAGGTCCGGCCGGCGCGGCGGGACCGGCAATCCCTCCGCAAAGGCGCGCACGCGCTGGTTGATGTGCTGATGCGCCCAGGCGACATGGTGGGCGATGACGCCGATGGGCCGCAGCTCGCCCTCATCCCGCGTGCGCTGGCGCCACTGCTCCGGCGTGGCCTGCTCCAACACCTGAACCAGGGCGTCGTTTGCCTGCGCGAACTCCCGCGCCAGCCGCTCGGCACGGGCGCTCACGCCAGGCCGCCTGAGGACGGCACCGGCCGGCGCGGTCCGGCCTGCGCCAGTCGGCGTTGGACGGGAGCCTCGTTCAATCTGACCTGCTGCACGATGTCTGCAACCGAGGGTAGCTCGCCGCCATCGAGGCCGTAGTGCAGTCGCACGAGCCGGCGCTTCTGGTCTGGCAGGACCGCCTACGCCTGAGCCCTTGAGCGCGCGCAACGCCGCCCGCTCTGGTCGGCCGTGTTGGCGAGCGGCGGAACGCATCTGGGCACGGATGGATGTCGCCGCGGGCGGCGGGGCTCATGGCCCCCAGTGCCCGCTCCGCTGATCTGACGTGGAGCCACGCGCAAGCCGCGTATGCTGATGGCGCGCCGGGGAGGATGACCAATGCCACTGGACCGAGGCACCGTGAGCCGTTGGCTCGAGGCGTACGTGCGCGCCTGGGAGACCTATGACCCGCACGCGATCGGCGAGCTCTTCGCCGACGACGCCACCTAATGCCTGGCACCCCTGGGACGCAGGCGACCAGGTCGCCCGCGGTCGCGCTGCGATCGTCAAGGCATGGCTCGACAACCGCGATGCACCCGGCACGTACCAGGGCCAGTACGCTCCGCTGGCGATTGACGGCGACCTGGCAGTCGCTA
>CBJLVJ010000327.1:0-4607 GCA_966426465.1 uncultured bacterium
TTCGCGACGGCGCTGCTGGCGGCATGCAGCGGCGCTGCACCTCAGACACCTGCGGCGCCTGCTGCTACCGCGCCGGGGAGCGCGGCGCGACCCGGTGCAGCGGCCACGACAGCGCCGGCCGCGGCGCCCGCCAGCGACATGCTGGCGGCCCCCGAGCCAGGCGCCAAAAAGGGCGGTGTCTTCACGATCGCTGGGCCCGGCGACCCTGCGCACTTCGACCTCGACCAGTCGCCCAGCCTGGTCAATCTCTGGCCGCAATCGCCGATGTACGACAACCTGATTCGGTTCAACCCGCTCGACGGCGGCCAGACCATCATCCCCGACCTGGCCACGAACTGGGACGTGTCGCCCGACGGGCTGACGTATACGTTCCATCTGCGGCAAGGGGTCAAGTTCCACGACGGCACGCCCTTTACGGCCGAGGACGTGATCGCCACGTATGAACGCCGCCGAAATCCGCCCAACGGCGTGGTCAGCATCCGCCAGGAGCTGTTCAAGCCTATCCAGAAGATGGAGGCGCCCGACCCGTATACGGTCAAGTTCATCCTCTCGGCCCCGCGCGGCTACTTCCTCGAGGCCCTGGCGACTGGTTGGAGCGTCATCTTCTCGAAGAAGTCGTTGGAGCAGAACAATGGCGATCTGCGCCGCGTGCCCGATTCTCCGGGCACAGGCGCCTACCGTTACGCGTCGTACAACGCTGGCGAGAAGTGGGTCCTGGAACGCAACCCCGACTACTGGAATCCGAACGTGCCGTACGTCGACCGCATGGAGCGGCTGGTCGTTCCGGACCAGAAAGACCAGGGTACCGCCGTCGTCGCTGGACGGGCTGACTTCGCCGACAATCCGTCCATCGATACCCATCTCGAAGCGCAGAAGAGGCCCAACGAGCTCGGAACCGTGCTGCACCGAGCGACCTGGGCATGGACGGTGACGTTCAACGCCCAGAAGCCGCCATTCAACGACGCGCGCGTTCGACGGGCTGTGCACCTGGCGATCAATCGACAGCAGCTTTCCGAAATCTATCGATTGGCTGGGCAAGTCGATATGGGCACGCGCTGGGTGCAGCCGGGCAGTCCGCTCGCGGCCAGGCCGGATGACGTGTTGAAGCTGCCCGGCTGGCGTGCGGCCAAGGACGCCGACGTGGCCGAGGCAAAGAAGCTCATGGCCGCGGCCGGGTTTCCTAATGGCATAAAAGACCTGGTGATCCTGAATCGCGGCACCAGTGGCGCCGGACTGGAGGTATGGGCGCCGGCATTTCAGGACATGCTCAAGCAGACGCTCCAGATCGAGACGCAGATCAAGCCGGTCGAGACCTCCGTGTACTGGGACTCCGTGCGCGGTGGTGACTTCCACATGACGATCTTGCAGCCGGCCGGCGCGATCAATGACCCGTCCGACTATTGGGCGCAGTGGTTCAAAACCAGCGGCCCGCAAAACTACGGGAACTGGTCAAACCCGACCTTCGACGACCTGCTGTCAAAGATCGATGCGGAGCTGGATCCAGAGAAGCGCCGCGGGCTGGTGGCTCAGGCGGAGGACCTGCTGGACCAGGAGTGCCCGATGTTCATGCATGGCTGGATGAGCATTCCGCGAATCTGGCGCACGGCTGTCAAGGGCGTTGACGAACAGCACATTCAGGGTAGCTACCTGGTCGTCCGGTACGACACCATCTGGCTCGACCGGTGACACACTGCGAATAGCGGGCCTCGAACCGTGAGTCACTATGTCGTGCGCCGGGTGCTCGTGAGCATCCCGACGCTCATCGGCATCAGCATGCTGATTTTCCTTGTGATGCGTGTCCTGCCGGGCGACCCCGTGTCGGTTGTCTTTGGCCAGGAGTCATTCGCAGCGATGAGCCAGGCCGATCAGCTCCGCTTCCGTTCCGAGCTGGGCCTGGACAAGCCGCTGTACCTGCAGTACCTCGATTGGGTCGGCGCGGTGCTGCGTGGCGACCTTGGCCGTTCGTTCTGGCAGAACGAGACGATTCGCGACATCATGCTGCGGCGTGGTCCGTTGACAGCTCAGATCGCTGTCATGGCCACGCTGCTGTCATGGCTCATCGGCGTGCCGGTGGGCGTCCTGGGCGCGATGCGCCGCGATTCCTGGCAGGACAACCTTGTGCGTGTCTTCGCCACGCTGTTCCTGGCGATTCCGAGCTTCTGGCTCGGCGCGATCATCGTCATTGTCGGGGTGCTGTACTTCTCGTGGCGACCGCCACTCGAGACGATCTATCTGTGGACCAATCCGGGTAAGAACCTGGAGATGACGGTTGGTCCGGCGGTAGCCCTGGGCGCCGGCGCTGGAGCGTACGTCGCGCGAATGACTCGCTCAGCGGTGCTCGAGGTGCTCCACGCCGATTTCGTGCGAACGGCGCGCGCCAAAGGCATACAGGAGCGGGTGGTCGTGTGGCGGCACGTGGTGGCAAACGCGGTTCTACCGGTGCTGACGTTATCGGGCCTGATCTTTGCTGGACTGCTTGGCGGCTCGGTAGCCGTCGAGTCGGCCTTCGGTATACCGGGTCTGGGTAAGTACCTGGTCGATTCTTTGTCGAAACGCGACTACATGGTTGTCCAGAACCTGGTCCTGCTGTATGCCTCGGTATTTACGCTGGTCAACCTCGCGACGGACCTCGCGTATGGCTGGTTGGACCCACGGATTCGGTATGAGTGAGTCGCCGACCACGGTCGACCTGGGGGTCCAGCCACTGGCCGACAGCGCCATCGCTCCGGCGCGGCCCGCGCCACGTCCGTTGGCGCGCGGAGCGTCACGGATGGTCCGATGGGGCATACTGGCGCGCACGTCACCGCTGGCGGCGCTGGCCGTTCTGTACCTGCTTGCGCTGGTGATCGTGGCGATCTTCGCCGACCGCATCGCGCCCTATGACCCACTCGTCGGCAATTTCGGGGAGATTCGCCAGCCACCTTCGCTGCTCCACCTGATGGGCACGGACGATGGCGGGCGCGACGTTCTCAGTCGGATCATCTTCGGCGCACGGATCTCGCTGACGGTCGGCCTGGCTTCCGTAGCCGTCGGCGACCTGCTTGGCCTGGCGTGGGGGCTGACGAGCGGCTACATCGCGGGTCGTTTCGACCTGATCAGTCAGCGCCTGCTCGAAGTCGTGCTGTCGTTTCCGGACCTCATCCTGGGGACCATGTTCATGATCGTGCTCGGCCCGGGCATCAACACGCTGATCGTGGCTATCGCGGTGACGCGTGTGCCGGCCGCCACTCGCATCATCCGTTCGACGACGCTCTCGATAAAGCAGCGCACATACGTTGAATCGGCGCGCGCGTTGGGCGCCTCGCCGTTGAGAATCATGCTGCAGCACATCGCGCCTCAATGCGTCGCGCCATTCCTGATCATCGTCAGCGCTCACCTGGGCATCGCCATTACGACCGAGGCTGCGCTGAGCTTTCTCGGCGTTGGCGTGCCCCCGCCTGCGCCCAGCTGGGGCGTGATGCTGGCGGGCGTCTCCAGTCGCTTCAACCCGCTGTGGTGGCTTGGTGTGTTTCCCGGCCTGGCCATCGCCTCAACCGTGCTGGCCGCAAACCTGGCTGGCGATTCGCTGCGCGACGTCCTGGACCCCCAGCTGCGCGGGACTGGGCGCTGACCTCCTGTGAAGGCTCAGCCACCGGTCATGGCGCGAGGCTCCGTCTCGGTAGCCGGCGACGAGGTCCGGTCGGGGAGTTCGATGTCCGCAATCCGTGCGAATATGCGCGCGACCGAGGCATCGTCATCGCGACCCATTCCAGCCGCGGCGGTCATCAGGAACAGCTGCAACGCGGCGCCAGCCATGGGCACAGGGAACTTCTCCGCGCGCGCAAGGTCGAGCACGATGCCCAGGTCTTTGGTAAAGATCTCGACGGCACTCCGCGGCCGATAGTCACCTTCCAGCACGTGCGGAATTCGGTTCTCGAACATCCAGGAATTTCCGGCCGACGCGCTGATCACCTCGTAGACCCGCGTCAGGTCGAGGCCCTGTTTGGCCGCGAACGCGATAGCTTCACAGGCCGCCGCGATGTGCACGCCCGCGAGTAACTGGTTGACGATCTTGAACGCGGCGCCTGTGCCCGGCGCGTCGCCCAGCTCATAAACGGTCGAGGCGATCGCGTCGAGCACCGGTCGCGCACGCGCGAACGCCTCGGTGCTGCCGGAGGCGAGCACGGTCAGCCCGCCCTCCGCCGCGCGAACCGCGCCGCCGCTGATCGGCGCGTCAAGATAGTAGCGTCCGCTTTCCTCGAGACGTCGTGCGAGGCTGCGCGCCATGTCGGGAGCCATGGTGGCCGATGAGACGAAGACGGCACCCGGCGACATCGCATCAGCGCAGCCGTCCTGGCCGTAGAGAATGGCTTCGGTCTGGGCAGCGTTGAGCACCACCGAGACGACCACCTGTGCATCGCGGCTGGCCACTGCTGGGCTGGTCGCGGTCCGACCACCGTCGGAGGCGAAGCGCTGCAGCGCGTCCTGCGAGACGTCGAATCCGACCACGTCGAAGCCGCTTCGCAACAGCGAGCTTGCGATTCCGTAGCCCATCGATCCCAGCCCGATCACCGCCACGACCATCGGAGTTCTGCCTGCGTTCATGTGCTCCGCCAGACTTGTCCAGA
>CBJLVJ010000328.1:0-4594 GCA_966426465.1 uncultured bacterium
CGGCTGAAGCGAAGTCGCCCACGAACTGGTCCTGGTTGACGCCAGGGCCGGTGAGCAAGGCTGAAAACTGGTTTGGATCGGTGATCCTGGCGGTGCCACCCTGTCGACTGACCAGGTCGACGCCGCACGCAATGAAGCCCTCTTTGGCAAATCAGCGGACGACGTCTCGGATGTGCTCGGTCAGCCCGCGGTTCTCATGGCACACCAGCACCAGCGACAGGGGTCCGGTGTTGCTCTTCAGGCGGGCCTGGTAGGCCATGATCGTGGCGCCGTCGGCGCCCGGGAAGGTGATGTCCTGACCGTCGATGCTGGGATCGTTCGCCGGTACCGATAGCGGACTTCGGGCAACCGGTGAGGGCGACGCAGCCGGTGAGGCCGCCGGCGAGGCAGACGGCTTGGCGGCCGCGGCTGGCGAGGGACTGGCCGCCGCCGCTGGACTGGCCGCCAACGATGGACTCGCCGCCACTGCCGGACTGACCGCCGGCGAGGCAGCCGCCGGCGCGGTGGTCGGCTTGGGCGCAGCCGGCGCAGCCGTCGGCTGCGCGGCTGGCTGCGAGCAGCCGAGCGCCAACAGCATGGTGGCGGTGCTGCCCACCCCTCCGCAGATGTTCAGCACGCGGCGAATGAGGTCTCGTCGGGCCAGGTGGCCGGCTTTGTAGTCGGCCACGTACTCGTGGACCATGTAGGCCTGCAGATCGTTCAGCGTCATCAAGGCAGCCCCAAAGCTGGTCGAGATGTGGTGATCGCCCTCGAAGTTCGGCCGACAAGCCGGTTTTGGCCCAAGTCGCAGTCGGCCGAACTTCGTGTCCAAGTTTGCCCTAGGAGCGCGGCCGACAACGTGGAGAATGTCATGAGTCGGTGGCCGCGCTCCTGGGGCAGGCTAGCAGCCACTGCCCCACGGGCGCGCAAAAATGCCTCGCTGCGATCCGTACACCGACCAAGGTCCGTACAAGTTTCAGACCCCATTCCGATTGTCCGGAGTGCGTGTATGCACCATTATCCGCGTGCCGGGTGGTAGTGTCGGTGACCCGCGGCGCGCTTATCGGCGCGCCGCGGTGTCCGACCACCAGGCCCGGCCTAGCCATGCTTGCAATGACCGACGCGACCCCGCACGACCACTGCTCAGCGCCCAAACCCGCGCCGGAGCGCGTGGACGCTCATGCCGACGAATTAGCCCTCGTTCAGCCAGTGCGCTGGATGCCACCGTGGCTGCGGGCAGCCGACCTGGAGGAGCTCGCGCAGCGCTTTGCGCCAGTCGACCTTGCCCAGGCGCGGCATGTGGCCCTCGTGCTCGCCGAAGGCAGTACGCCTGTCGAGATCCTGATCCTGAAACTCGTCGACGCAGGTCTTACAGCCCTGGAGGCCAGGCAGTTCATCGCCGACCTGCGCGCCTTGCGCAGCCGACATCGCCTCCAGCCCTGACCCGAGCACGTCGCGCCAGATGGCGTGATACATACATGCTCGATCGTGGCCTTCCTGGCGGCTCTGCTCGGGCTCTTCCTCGTCGGCGTGGCGCTGTTCGATGCGTTCGAGACCGTTGTCCTGCCCCGTCGGGTGTCACGCCGGCTGCGGATCGCCTCCCTGGTCGGCGACGTGACCTGGGGTCCTTACGCCTCCATGGCACGACACATCAAAGATGGCGGCCGACGGGAGACATTTCTCAGCTTTTATGGCCCGTCAAGGCTGCTGCTCCTGGTTGCGCTGTGGGCAATCATCCTGATCCTTGGCTTTGCCGTGTTGCACTGGGCGGCCGGATCGGCCCTGAGCGCGCCTGACAATCAACGTGCCTTCGGGGCCGACCTGTACTTCAGCGGCACGACGTTTTTCACACTGGGGCTAGGCGACGTGGTGCCCGAGTCAGCGCTCGCGCGACTCCTGACCGTCACCGAGGGGGGCACCGGCTTTGCCTTCCTGGCGCTGCTGATCGGCTACTTTCCGGTCGTCTACCAGATCTTTGCGCGCCGTGAGATGAATGTCTCGCTGCTCGACCAGCGGGCCGGCTCGCCACCCACCGCCGTCGAGCTGATTCGCCGCAACGTGCGGGACGGAGATCATACGGAGCTGATCAGGTTGCTCCAGGAATGGGAGCCCTGGGTGGCCGATCTGCTCGAGAGCCACCTTTCGTATCCGATGCTGGCCTACTTCCGCTCGCAACACGAAAACCAGTCCTGGGTCGCCAGTCTGGCCGTGATCCTGGACGTTTCGGCCTACATCATGGCGTGCGGTAAGACTCAGGCGGTGAGCCAGGCAAGCTTCACCTTCGCCGTCGGACGGCACGCGGTCGGCGACCTCACCAATGTCTTCGGGCTCCAACCTCATGCTCCGCCGGTCGATCGCCTTGACTCGGCCGCCGCCCAGATCCTCTGGGCCACCGCCCGCGCGAGCGGGCTGGTGGCTGAACCGGACCTGGCAGCGCGCGACAGACTCACCGCCATCCGCACCGTGTATGAGCCGTACCTCCAGGCGATTTCGGAGCAGCTGCTGATGGACCTCCCGCCGTGGGTGCCGCTCCCCGGCGCCGAGGACAACTGGGAGACCACCGCCTGGCAGTTCACCTCACCCGTCTCGCTGCTCGGCTCCAACACTCCCTTCAAGAAACCCTGATCAGCCCGACTCGCGTGTCAGGGCGCCCAGGCCACCGCGCCAACCTTGCGCAGCACATCCAGTAGCCAGTGGCCCGCGGCGTAGCCGGACGGCGCGACGCGGCCGACGCCGCGATCGGGTGGTGCTCGGAGCGCGGTTGGCAAGATGGGCGTGCTGGGTAAGGCGCGCAGCCATACCGCCCCGGAGCTGCTGGTCGCTCCCAGCACGTGTCCATCGGGCGAAAACTGCAGGTCGGAAACAACACCCGGCGGACCTTTCAGATTGTGCACGACCTGTCCTTGCCGCACGTCCCAGATGACGATGCGTCCGCTGGCTCCGGCAGCAGCCACACGCGCACCGTCGCGCGAAAAGGTGACTCGGACGATCGGCTCGACGCCTGACAGGTGGAGCTCCGCCAGCATCTCTCCGCCGGGTATCGCCCAGACCCGCAGAAGTCCGTCCGCGCTGCCTGAGGCCAGCCTCCGCGCGTCTTCCGAAACGCAGACGCAGCTGACGCGACCACGTTGCCGATTGGCGGCGAGCAAGCCACCGCCGCGCGTCGGCCAGCACCGCCACGCGCCATCTTCGGCGCCCGAAACGAGCACGCCCGCCCCGCGGCCAAAGGCCACACACGTCACGTCGGCGCGACCGCCGTTGAAGCTCAGGCGCACACCGCTGGTGGGCTCTAGCAGGCTCACCGTTCGTCCGTCGGCAACCGCTACCACCGCTCCACCTGGCCCGGCCGCCAGGCCACGCACCGAGCCCGGCGGTGTGACCAGGTGCTGGGCGGCACCTCGCGCGGTCAGCGGCCACACGCTGAGCGTGCCGTCTGGCCCGCTGCCGAAGACCTGTCGGCCATCTGCTGAGCAGGTGACGAGCGTGACCTGGCCGGGATGAGTCCAGACGTGCACGACGCGTCCCGACCGCGTCTCGCGCAGGCGCACTTTGCGGGTTGCCTCGGCGGTTGCGAGCAGGGCTCCATCCGGTGTGAAGGCAAGCGCCACCTGGGCCGCGGCGCGACGCAGCGACCATGAACGTCGCACCTTGCGCGTCCTGGTCGGGCTGTACAGGCGGTTCAGCGTCAGCACCTCCCCGAGGCGCAGCGTGGTGTCCACTGGCGTCGGGACCTTCATGCGCAGGAAGTCCTCGATCGCGGGCACCAGCGCGTAATCGGATTGACATACCCGTGCGAACTGGTCGGCCAGGTCGCGCGTGCCAGCGCAAGCGCGCAGATCGCGGAACAACGCTGAGCCATCCGGCGAGACGAAGTCGGCGCGCCGAAACAGCAGGTTGTCATCGGTGTTGTACGTGCGCCACAGATTGGGCAATTGAGCCAGCACGCGCAGCGCGACGACAATCACCAGCGCCGCGAAGCGGTCCAGCTCCGCATCGAACTGGAGTTTGCGGCCGGGGTGCTGATAGTTGGGATCGCCCGATTCGCTGGCGCCCATGCCGCGCAGGTCCGGCACAAACATGCCGTCGTAGTCCACCAGCTTGAGCGCTCCCGATGGCTCCACTAGCAGATTGCCGTGCTGCAGATCGCCGTGCGCCAGACCGTGCCGCCGCAGGTCGCCGAGAAGCGCCACAAAGCGTTGCTCCAGGTCGGCAAGCCCGCTCGGATTGCCCAGATTGGCTTCGACGACGCGGTTGAACGGGCGTCCGTCGAGCCACGGCATTTTGGTAATCGGAAACCAGCTCTGGTCGATGCGTACGCCAAGCGGAATGTAGCTGATCGTGACGAGCGGCCCACCGCGGACTGACGCGAGCGTTTTGCTGATGGCAGCGTACCGTCTGGCGCGGTCCACAGCCTCGCGGTGGAAACAGCGCACCGCCCATCGTCGGCCGCCAAGGCACAGTTGATAGGTGAGTGCGAAGTTGCCCGCGGCTACGCGAGGCAAGCCCAGGCGTGTGGTCGTTACCTGAGCCGCCCGCAGGTCGGCGTCTCCGAACGCTGTCTCGGGATGCTGAACGGCGGCCTGGTAGGCAACCAGGTCAGGCAGCCGCATGTGAA
>CBJLVJ010000329.1:0-4593 GCA_966426465.1 uncultured bacterium
CCGCGGGCTCATTTGGAAATGCCTTGGCTGCAAGAGCTTCGTCGACGATGACCAGATCCACGAGGCTCGTTCCCGTTCGTTCCGCATCGGCGGAGGAAAGTCGCCGCCCGTACTCTGTAGTCTCCTGGGCCTCGGCCCGGCTCTCCAGGTCGAGCAGGTGGAGCACGCGCTCGGTGATGGCCGATCTCGAAAGGCCCGGGTTATGGACGCGGATGGCTTCGCCGACCTGGTCGCCCACGGAAAACACCGGGTTCAGCGAGCTGGTCGGGTTCTGGAAAATCATGGCCACGTCGCCGCCACGAACGCGCCTGAGCTCTTCCGGAGGCAGCCTGAGCAGGTCGCGCCCATTGAGCAACGCCTGACCAGAGACGACCCACGGCGGCCCAGGCGGCAGCAGCCCGAGAATGGCGAGCATCGATACGCTCTTGCCCGAGCCGGACTCGCCCACCACCCCCAGCGTCTCACCAGGCTGCACGTCGCAGCTGACCCCGTCAACCGCCGCGAACATGCCGCGGCGAGTAGGGAAGCCGACGCGCAGATCGCGCACCTCAAGGGTTGCGCGCGCCACCTCAGCCTGCGTCGGCCGCGCCGCGAGCGGCCGCGTCACGTCGCTCATGCGTACTGGATCCGCGGGTCCAGGAACGCGTACAGCAGGTCCACGGCCAGGTTCACCAGCGTGAAAGCCGCGACGATCATCAGGATCGTGCCCTGCAGCACCGTATAGTCGCGGCTGACCACGGAGCTCAGCACGAGCGTGCCCAGGCCGGGGTAGTTGAACACACCCTCGGTCACGACGGCGCCGCCGATGAACGCGCCAAACTGTAAGCCCAGCACCGTCACCGTGGGCAGCAGCGCGTTGCGCAGCGCGTGCCGCCAGACGACGCGCCGCTCTTCCACGCCCTTGGCGCGCGCGGTGCGCACGTAGTCGGCGCCGAGCACGTCGAGCATCGCCGAACGTACGAAGCGGGCGATGATGCCCGACGTGTAGCTGGCCAGCGTCACCACCGGCAGCGCCGACGAGCGCAGCGTCGCCCCCGGATCCAGCCAGATCGGGACGAAGCCCGAGGCGGGCGGCAGAACCTTCAGCCACACGCCGAACAGCAGGATCAGCAGCAGGCCGAGCCAGAAGCTCGGCATGGCCAGCGTGAGCGAGTTGTAGGCGCCGATCAGCCTGGCGGCCCGGCTGGTTGGTCGGGCGGCGGCAACCACGCCCAGGATCATGCCGACGACCATCGACACCAGGAATGCCATGATGCCCAGCTGGAGCGTGGCGATGGCCCGCGAGCCGATCAGCTCCAGCACCGGCAGGCCGGTCTGGTACGAGATCCCGAAGTCGCCGTGCAGGACGCGGCCGAGCCAGGCCACGTACTGCACCGGGATGGGCTGGTCGAGCCCGAGCTGCTGGCGCACGGCGGTGTACTGCTCGGGTGTGGCATTGGGCCCGAGGATGGCGATGGCGGGATCGCCTGGCAGCAGATAGATCAGGGCCCAGACGGCGATGGACGCCAGGAAGATGGCCGGCACGAGCTGCGCGACGCGCACGACCAGGTACTGGCGCATCTACAGGCTGAGCTCCGCCCGCGTGCGCGTGCCGAGGAGGTCCTGCAAGACACGCGAGAGCTCGTCGAGCGCGTAGACGGTCAGCGCGATGGCCAGGCCAGGAAAGATGCCGTACCAGGGCGCCTCGAACAGGTGCTGGCGCCCAACGCTCAGCATCGTGCCCCAGTCAGCGGTCGGCGGCTGAATGCCGAGGCCAAGGAAGCTGAGCGCCGACGCCAGCAGGATGGCCGTGGCGCCGGTCACTGCCATCTGGACCAGGATCGGGCCGACGGCGTTCGGCAGGATGGTTCGCCCGAGCAGGTACAGATAGCCGGCGCCCATGCCCTGGGTGGCGTGCACGTAGTCCTGCTCCTTGACGACCAGCGTGGTCGCTCGCGTCAGGCGCGCGAAGGCGGGAATGTTGACGATGCCGACGGCCACGATCACATTCAGCGTGCCGCGACCGAACATGGCGATCAGCCCGAGGGCGATCAGGATGGCCGGGATCGCCAGCAGCACGTCGACCAGGCGCATGGTCAGCGCGTCCACCCAGCGGCCGAAGTAGCCGCTGACGAGGCCGAGCGGGATGCCGACTACGCTCGCCAGCGCGACGGCGCCTACGGCTGTCAACAGCGCGGTCCGGCCGCCATACAGCACGCGGCTGAACAGGTCACGCCCGAGCTCGTCGGTGCCGAAGAAGCTGAGCGGCGACGGCGGCTCGAACTGCCGGATGAGGTTCGTCGCGTTCGGGTCGTGTGGGGCGATGAACGGCGCCAGCAGCGACACCGCCGCCACCGCCGCCAGCAGCCCAACCGCGACGGCGCTGGACGGCCGCTGCCGCAGGTACACCAGAAAATTGTTCACCAGGTGGTTAGCAAGGGCACGAGAGGTCTCATAACAGCATGCCACGTTCAGCCCGAATGTCGGCTGGGCCTACAATTCTCGCGCGCCAGTCTGGCGCCCGGAGGATTCGTGCACGATCCCGTTCGTCTGGCAATCGTCGGCTGCGGTGGTATGGGCCGCCGCCATCTCGCTGGTCTGGCGGAGCTGTCACGCACCGCGCACATGAACGCCAACCTGGTCGCGGTGTGCGATCCCAATCGCGACAACGCCGAAAGCCTGGCCGACGAAGCCCACGAATTGCTCGGCGAGCGTCCGGCTGTCTTCGGCGATGCCGAAAGCATGGTCCGCCAGGTCGACGGGCTCGAAGCCGCCGACTGCGCCACCGACACGGGCTCGCACCACGCCGCAGCCACCCAGCTGCTGGAGCTCGGCCTGAACGTGCAGTGCGAAAAGCCGCTGGCGCTGACGATGCGCGGCTGCAACAGGATTGTCGACGCGGCCCGCGGGTCCGGCCGCATCCTGTCGGTGGCCGAGAACTTTCGACGCGACCCGATGAATCGGCTGGTCAAAGCGCTGCTCGACGACGGCGCCATCGGCCAGCCACAGCTCATGATCGAGAGCGACGTCAGCGGACGCGACAGCATCCTGATCACGCCCTGGCGCCACATGAAGCTGACCGGCACGATCACGCTCGACGCAGGCGTCCACAACGCCGACATCCTGCAGTACTACTTCGGCGACGCGGCCAGCGCCTTCGGCCAGGTACGCCTGTTCGAGCGGACGCGTGTCCGCCGCAACACCGAAGGGCCAGGCGGCTTCTACGCCAGATGGGCCGCCAACATGCCCGAGTCGATCGAGGCCACCGGCGAGGACGCCATCTTCGGCCTGATCACCTTCGCCAATGGCGCGCTCGGCCAGTGGACCAACCACCACGCCGGCCACGGCGAACCACTTCACCAGCGGCTGGTGTACGGCACGCGCGGCTCGATCCGTGCTCCGGGCGACCGCAACGGCAGGCCGGTTCACCTGTTCCAGAGCGACGGCACCGAGATCGCCGACCAGCGGGTGCTGGACTACGCGCCGAGCTACAGGCTGGATCCGGTGGCGGCGACGCTGTTTGGCGGCGAACGCCCGTGGCGCTATGGCTTCGACTTTCCCGCGATCGACCGCAAGCTGCTCGCGCTGGAGTACTACGAGCTCGCCACCTGCATACGCACCGGCGCGCAGCCCGAAGTCACCGGTGAGGTGGCGCGCCGCGACGTGGCCCTCGTCTATGCGCTGTTCGAGTCGGACCGGGCAGGCCGCCCGGTCTCGCTGGACGAAGTCGAGAGCGGCGCGGTCGACGCCTATCAACGCGAAATCGACACACACCTCGGTCTGCGAGAGCTCGCGGGCGCACGGGCCTGACCGCGATGCGCATTGGCTACAACACGTGGAGCATGGCCACGGTCCCGTACACCACGTTCATTCCCGCCTTGAGCGACATCGGTTTTACCGCCATCGCCATCAGCGTCGTGCCGGGCTACACCATCGGCGGAGCATACGTACCCAATGCCGCCGACCAGGAGCGGCTGACGCGCCACGACCGGGCGCGCATCAGGCAGGCTTTCGAAGAGCGCGGACTCGAGCTGCCGTCGGTCATCGGCAACCAGTCGCTGGTAGAGGACGATCCGGAGCGGAACGCGGCAGCCATGCGGCGACTGCGCGACTCGATCGACCTGTGCGTGGAGCTCACCCCGCGGGGCCAGCCGGCGCCGACGCTCAACACGGGCATTGGCGGGCACACCGGCGATCTCGAGGCGAAACGGCAGGTCATCCTGGACCGGCTGGGCGATCTTGCGGACTACGCCCAGCGGCACGGCGTCACGCTGTGCATCGAGCCGCACGTTGGCGGCGCGATCGACACGCCCGAGCGGGCCGAGTACGTCGTCGGCGCAGTGAACAGCCCCGCACTGCGCCTGGACTTCGACGTGAGCCATTTCGAAGTGGTCGGCGTACCTACCGAGGAGAGCGTCACACGCCTGGCGCCGCTGGCCGGCGCCGCCGAGATCAAGGACCAGCATTTTCGTTATTGCGCAGACGATTGCGCAGACGGCGAGCAGGCGCCCGACGGTTGGCTGGTGCCGGGCAACGGCGTCGGGGGCGGAAACCAGGGGAACAACCGAGCAGGACGACCCCACCTCCCCCCTGTCCGCCAAGGCACATCTGGTC
>CBJLVJ010000330.1:0-4588 GCA_966426465.1 uncultured bacterium
GCCCATCTGCAATCGTCGGTACCGGGCGTCTTCGCGGCCGGCGACATCCGCCAGGGCTCGGCGCGCCAGCTCGTCGCCGCGGCCGGCGACGGCGCCGGCGCCGCGGTCTTCGCGGCGCGCTACCTGCTCGGCCGCTAGCGCCGGGCGATTGGCACGCGCCGTGCAGGACCCAGGGTGATGCAGTCGCGACCTGAAGTCCCAGAAGACGTGCGCGCCGAGCTCGATCTCGAACAACGGCGCCAGCGCAACGTGGCGGACGCGCAGGGCATGGCGCCCGAGCTCGTGCCCGAGGACGTGATCAGCGAGCAGGACCGCGAGGCGCGGCTTGGCACCGACGACCTGCAGCTCCGCCTGCAAGAGGGCAGCCCTCCCGCGGCGGCCGACGAGGACATCGACCCGCTCGCCTGAGCCCGACGCGACCGTCTCGCTCAAGCCTGGCCCGAGCGTCTGAGCGCGGGCGACAGCAGCTCCGTCACCTGCGCGGCCGAAGCGCTCGCCGCGTCGAGCCACTGAATGCGCGGGCGGCGGCGGAACCACGTCATCTGGCGTTTGGCGTACTGGTGGGTAGCGTTCTTGAGCTGGGCCACCGCGTCGCTCAGCGACAGCTCGCCGCCTACAAACTGGGCGATCTCGCGGTAGCCCAGGCCGCTCATCGACGGCAGCTCCGGGGCGTAGCCGCGAGCCAAAAGGCCGCGCACCTCGTCGACGAAGCCATCCGCGATCCACGCGTCGATGCGGCGGTCGATGCGCGCGTAGAGCGCCTGACGTTCCAGATCGAGGCCGATCAGCAGGCTCTCGACTGGCGGTCGCTCGAGCGGCGTCTGCCAGGCGGAGAACGGTCGACCCGTGGCGTGAAAGACCTCCAGGGCGCGGATCACGCGACGCACGTTCCGCGGCTCGATGCGGCGCGCGGTCTCGGGGTCGACGCGCTCCAGCTCGGGCAGCAGCGCCTGCCAGCCCTCGGCCCGGGCGCGTTCCTCGAGCGCCTGGCGAAAGTCCATATCGGGTGGCACGTCGGGCATAGCCAGGCCGTCGCAGACGGCGCTGACGTACAGACCGGCGCCGCCGACCAGCACCGGCAGCCGACCCCGGCTGGCGATGCGCTGTACGGCCTGCAGCGCCTGTTCTTGATAGAGCGCCAGTGAGTAGCGCTCGTCGGGATCGACCACGTCGATAAGGTGGTGCGGCACGCGCCGGCGCTCGTCCAGCGTCGGTTTGGCCGTGCCGATGTCCATCCAGCGATAGACCGCGCGCGAGTCCGCCGAAACGATCTCGAGCGGCACGCGCTCGGCCACGTCCAACGCCAGCGCCGTCTTGCCGACCGCCGTCGGTCCCACAAGCGCAAGAATGAAAGGTCTCCCAGGAGGGGACCCCCCCTGC
The DNA here is from genome assembly GCA_966426465.1 of uncultured bacterium. GTDB lineage: Bacteria > Chloroflexota > UBA6077 > UBA6077 > CF-72 > CF-72. The sequence continues at coordinate 1,381 of CBJLVJ010000330.1, forward strand.
TGGTTATCTCTGCGGTACAGGCACATGCCCGCCTGGGCGAGACCGCCGCCGAGAAGTTCGGGCGCTAGCCCGCCGACAGGTACTGGTTGAACCACGCCAGCGCGCGGGACCACGCGTCGGCGGCCGCCTGGGAGTTGTAGCGGTCGCCAGTGTCATTGAAGAAGGCGTGGTTGGCGCCAGGTTCGACTACGAAGTCGTGCGGCACGCCAGCCGTCCCGAGCGTCGCCATGACCGCCGGCGCGCTGGCCGTGATGTTCGTATCAAGCTCGGCATAGATCCCCAGCGCGGCGGCCCGCGTGTGCGCCAGGCTATCGAGCGGCGGCTGCGGCCCATAGAACGGCACCGCCGCGGCGATGCTCTCGTCCTCGCCGATGGTGCGCCACACCACGCCTCCGCCGAAGCAAAAGCCAGTGATCCCGTGCGCGTCCGAGCGCACCCCATCCTGCTGCTGAAGAAATGCGCCGGCCGCCATGGCGTCCTCGACGTGGCGGTGCGGGTCAGCGGTCGCCAGGATGCCCGGCACGTCGTCCGGATTGGCGTTCTCGGTGCCACCCTCGCGCGAGACCAGATCGGGTGCGACGGCGGCGAAGCCAGCTTTGGCGTACCGCCGAACCACGTCCTTGTGGTGCTCCAGCAAGCCACGGTTCTCGTGGATAACCACAATGCCCGGGTACGTGCCGGGCGCCGACGGCATGGCCATGTAGCCGATCAGCGCCGAGCCGTCCGTCGTTGGGAATTCGACGCCGCTCACGACGATGTCCGGGTCGTCAGGCTGCACCGTGATCGGGTTGCGCCCGGCCTGGGCAAGCCGCGGCGCCGCCTGCGCCTCGGCAACGTCAGTCTCGGAGAGCCCGAAAGCGCTGAAAAGGGCCATCGCCGCCGCCAGACCGCCGGCGACGCCGATCGACTTCCGAACGAAGTCGCGCCGACTCATTCGACCTTCGCGGTAATCGTCCACGAACTCGTCGAGCAGATATCGCTGGAAATCGTTCATCCTCGCCCTCCAGGCTGTCCGCTCCGATTCTAGCCGGCAGCCTGGCGCCGCTCCGGTACAGTCGTTGCCGTGCAGGCGGCGCTACAGGACGGGTCCGATCCCCAGGCGGTCCTCGAACGACTCTTCGGCTATCAGAGCTTTCGACCCGGCCAGCGCGAGATCATCGACGCCGTCCTCGCCGGACGCGACTGCATCGGCCTGATGCCCACCGGCGCCGGCAAATCGCTCACCTTCCAGATCCCGGCCAAGCTGCTCGCCGGCACCGTGCTCGTGCTGTCGCCGCTCATCTCGCTTATGAAGGACCAGGTCGATGCTCTGGAACGCCTCGGCTTCAACGCGGCGGTGCTCAATTCCTCGCTCGGCGAGACCCAGCGGGCAGACGTGCTGCGCCGCCTTCGTCGTGGCGAGCTCGAGCTCCTGTACGTCGCCCCCGAGGCGCTGCGCCATTCCCTGCGCAGTATCTTCGCCGACTGTCGCATCAGCCTGGTCGTGGTCGATGAGGCCCACTGCATCAGCCACTGGGGCCACGACTTCCGTCCCGCCTACCGCCAGCTGCGCGACCTGAAGGGCCAGCTTGGTGACGTACCGGTGCTGGCCCTGACGGCGACCGCCACGCGGCGGGTTGCCCTGGACATCGTGCGCTCGCTTGGCATGCGTAAACCGGCCGGCTACAAGGGCACGTTCTACCGGCCGAACCTGCGCATCATCGCCCAGAAGAAAGGCGGTGGCCGCAACACCCGCCGCGACATGCTCAGCGTCATCCGCGGTCACCCGAACGAAACAGGCATCGTGTACTGCGCGACGCGCAAGAGCGTGGACAGCCTGACCGAATGGCTCACCCAGGAGGGCATCAGCGTGCTGCCGTACCACGCCGGTCTGGACGACCGCGCGCGGGCACGCCACCAGGAAGCGTTCGCCCGCGACGAGGTGAACGTGGTCATCGCGACGATTGCCTTTGGCATGGGCATCGACAAAAGCAACGTGCGGTTCGTCATCCATCGCGATATGCCGCGCAGCATCGAGGCCTGGTACCAGGAGATCGGCCGGGCCGGGCGCGACGGGCTGCCGAGCGACTGCGTCATCTTCTATTCGTGGGCGGACGTGATTGGCTACGACGCGTTTCTGTCGGAGATCGAGGATCTCGAGCTCCGTGGCGAGACCCGCGCGCGAACGGTCGGGCTGTTTCGGCTGCTCGAGCGCAGCGGCTGTCGGCACCAGGCGCTGGTCGGCTACTTCGACGAGGCGATCGCGCCGTGCGGCAACGCCTGCGACGCGTGTCTCGGGCTCAACCTGGATGAGATTGCTCCGCCGCGGCGAGGTCGGGCGGGGTCCGCGCGGACACCATCGTGGGCCGCCGCCACGCCCTCAGACGTGAATCCCGCCATGTTCGATCGACTGCGCGGCGTGCGCCGTCAGCTGGCCGACAAGGAGAACGTGCCGGCCTATATCGTCTTCAGCGACGCCGTCCTGCGCGAGATGGCACGCCGCATCCCGACCACCGAGCGCGACCTCCTGGCCATCGCCGGCGTAGGCCCGTACAAGATCCAGCGCTACGGCGCGGCCTTCCTGGAGGCGCTGCGAAACGAGAAACGCTAGGCCTGTCTAGCGTCTAGCCATCGACGACGTTGGTCCGTCGCATGGGCTCGTACTTCGGGTCCCAGCTGATCTCATGGTGGACGGATCGCGGCGGCGTCTCTTCGTACACGTACATGCGCGTGTGCTCAGCGTTGGCCCAGCGGTCGAACAGGCGCACGTGGCCGTCGCCATCGGGGTCCCTGGCCATGGTCAGGTTCAGCGCGTCGCCCGCTTGCAGGTCGTCTTTGGCGATCGGCTGCGCCACGCTCGCCAACGTCTCGGTCGTCTGTCGAGGTACGCCCCAGACCTTGCTGACGAACGCCGAGCAATCCAGGCCGCTCGAGACGTTGCCACCCCACACGTAGGGCACGTTCATCAGCCCTTGCGCGTTGCTCAGAATCTCGGTGCGCGAGATCGGCGGCGGGCCGCCGGCGACGATCATCGGGGCGTGATAGGTTTCGGCCGGCTTTGGCGTGACGAGCGGTTTCAGCGGGGGTCTCGTCGAGCGCGTGGCGGTTGCCGCTCGCAGCATCTGTGCGAAGCCGACGCCTACCGAGGTCGCAGACGCCACGCGCCGGACTGGCAGCGTCGATCGGGCAAACGCAAGCGCGGCGGGCGTGGGGCGGGTCACGGCGGTCG
>CBJLVJ010000331.1:0-4582 GCA_966426465.1 uncultured bacterium
TACGCTGAAGCTGTTGATGATCCTGGACTGCTTGGCGTCACTGAAGGCGAACGGGCCCCAATCTTTATTCATCGCCGCCTGACCCGAGGCAAATAGCGCGGTGTTCTCTTCCCACCCATACGCAGGCACGCCCGGCGGCACAACTTTCTGTGTGTAGATCAGGTCGCGCCACCACTGCAACGCCTGCACTCCGGCGTCCTGGTTCCAGGCCGGTTTCGAGGGCTGGAGGCCATTCTCCAGGAAGTCACCGCCATTGCCCCACAGTAGATCGCTGAACTCGCGGAGCGCCGGGTCCGCTTTGCCGACGATCATGTATCCATACCTGTCAGGCGGGTTGTTGAGCTTTTGGGCCGTCAGGAGAAGTTCGCCCCACGTCGTGGGCGGGCCCTGAATGCCGGCGTTCGCGAACAGGTCGGTTCGATAGAACAGCGCGCGCATGTCAAAGTGGAGCGGTAGGGCGAGGAGTTTGCCGTCGATCGTGAAGGCGTCGAACGAACCCTTGATGAACTGATCCGCGTTGATGTTGCTCCGTGTGGCGAGATCGTTCAGCGGCAGCATGGCGTCGCCGAATCGGCCGATCTGCGCGTAGTGGGTGCCGAAGATGTCGATCTCGGCGCTTTGCGCGCCGACAAGCGTCATCTCGCGGTCCATGAGATTCTCGAAGGGAATACTGCTGTACTCGAGCTTGATGCCGGTCGCTGCCTCGAAGTCCTTCGCCTCCTGCTGGTACATGGGCTCGAACGTCGAGCCGGATGGAAATACCCCGACGATCCTGGTGCCTCTCAGTGTTTGCGGTGCAGTTGTTGTCCCCGTGGGCTTGCCGGGCACGCTGGTTGCTGGAGGTGGCGGCGCGCTTGTCGGCGCGACCGGTTCACGCGGCGCCTGTGGACTACACGCTACCAGCAGACCAAGCCCGATGGTTCCGGCCAGACCCAACGTGGCCTTCAGCATTGAACGACGCCTCACATGTGCCATGTCACTCCTTCTCGAAAGCCCCGAGCGCGAGTAGCGCCGCGCGCTGGGCGGAGGTCACGCCGGTTAAGCCTGCAATGTCCAGCCGCTCGAAGCGCCGGTCCGGGCGCAGGGTCCGCAGCAGGGTACGGCGGCCTGCATCCCACACTTTTAGCGTGCCATCCAGGCTGCCGCTCGCCAGCAGTCGGCCATCACCGTCAAACGCTAACGTTCGGACCATCGCAGTGTGGCCTTCGAGCACGGCCAGTAGACGGCAGCCCGCAACGTCCCACACGCGGACCGCCCCGTCGTCACCTCCGCTCGCCACCAACCGCCCGTCCTCGCTCAGCGCCACGCCCCAAACAGCACCGCTATGGCCGAGTAGCGCAGCGAGTGGCCGGGCCTCTCCCAGTTGCCAGAGCCGTACCACACCGTCGAGGCCGCCGCTGGCGAGTAACCGGCCGCCGCCGCCGAACGCGACGCTATACACGACGCCCGCGTTACCCTCGAGTGAGGCGAGCGGCTTGCCGCCCGGGCCGTCCCACAGGCGCACTGCGCCGTCGTCACCACCGCTCGCGACGAGGTGTCCATCGCCGCTCAGCGCAACCGCGTATGCCCCGCCACTCTGCCCGTGTAGCACCGCCAGCGGGCGGCCCATCGCCCTTTCGGGCCAGACTTCCCAGAGGCGGACCGTCCCATCGTTGTCACCGCTCGCCATCAGCCGCCCGTCCGCGCTCAGCGCGACTCCGTACACCGCGCCGGCGTGTCCCTCCAGGGCAGTTGGCGGCCGGTCGGTGCCGGCCTCCCACAGACGCACGAATCCGTCGTTGCCACCCGTCGCCGCCAACCGACCATCCGCGGACAGCGCAATACCGCAGAAGATCCCGCCACGCCCCTGCATGGCAGCGACGGGCCGGCCAGTCTCCACGTCCCAGAGGCGCACCCCGCCATCGTCAGTCCCACTCGCCAGGAGCCGCCCGTTTGCGCTCAGCGAGACACCATAGACGGCGCCGGCACGCCCTTCTAAAGCGGCAAGCGGTCGGCCACCCTCGGCTTCCCATAAGCGCACTGAACCATCATCACTCCCACTCGCCACGAGTCGCCCATCCGCGCTCAGCGCGACACCATGCACCGCGCCGGTATGTCCCTCGAGGATGGCGAGTGGCCGGCCGCTCTCGACGTCCCATAGACGCGCCGTCCCGTCAGTCCCGCCGCTGGCCACCAGACGCCCGTCTGCGCTGAGGCCGACGCCATAGACCGTCCCGGCATGGCCCTTGAGTACGGCAAGCTCGTTGCCGCCCCTGGTCTCCCACACGCGGACCCCATCACTCTGGGCGCTCGTGACGAGTCGCCCGTCCGCGCTCATGGCGATCCCAAAGATCACGCCGGAATGCCCGTCGAGGACGCGCACGAGCCGGTTGCTCACCGTGTCCCACATGCGCACCGTGCCGTCGTTCCCGCCACTCGCCAGCATCCGCCCGTCCGCACTCAAAGCCACCCACCGCACCGCGTCCGCGTGCCCTTCCAGGGTCGCGATCAGACGGCCCGCTGTGGCGTCCCAGAGGCGCACCGTGCGGTCATAGCCCCCGCTCGCCACCAACCGTCCGTCAGCGTCCGTGGCCACTGCCCAAACGCCGCCCAGGTGTCCTTCGAGCGTCGCGAGCAGTCGGCTAGCCGCCACGTCCCACACCAGGACGCGGCCATCATCACCGCCGCTCGCCAGCAGCCGCCCGTCCCTGGTCAACGCCACACTCCAGACCGCGCCCACGTGCCCCCGCACCGCGAGGACGGGAGCGCGGTCCGCCACGCTCCACGCCTGCACTTCGCCGCCCAACGTCCCAGCAGCTACCCGAGTCCCGTCGGCACTTAGCGCGACGGCAACCACCGCTCCGAAGGCATCACCGAGCACCGTTTCCGCTACCCGCGTTCCCGCCAGGCTGGCATCCTGCGCCTCCGCACCCTGCAGGTACGCCTGGCGAATGCTGAGGTGCGACAGTGCGAGCCCCCGCAGATCGCCCCGCAGCAACCGTAACAGGTTGACGACGTTTCCTGGGCCATAGCCCTGTTCCTCCGCCGGCCGACCACGCCAGCCGTCCAACAGCGACATCAGCCGCTGCTCCGTTCCCCGTTCGTCGTACTGTGCCGCGAGTTGCTGCAGGATAGGTTTGCCAATCAGGCGTTCCTGAGTCTGCCGCACGTAGTCCTTGGCATGAGCTTGGATCAGCGGCAACTCCCCGAGCTGCCGCGGTCGTGCATGCGCAATCTCGTCGCTGATTTCCGTCACCATTCGGTCGGTCGCGTATTCGAGCACGACGGATTGCAGCGTGAACGCGGCGGCGCCGGCGGTCCCGGCGCGCTCCAATAACGAGCGGCGACGCAACGCTTCAACTGCGTCCAGGACTGATCCCTGGCGGGCGTGTTGACCCAGCTCGTCAATCAGCCTGACCAGGGTCATGGGTTCGCGCTGCACGGCCAGCACGCGTAACAGCTGTTGCTCGAGCGGGGAGCTGCGCTCGATCTGATCGGCGAGTACCCGGCGGATTCCGCCGAATAGCCAGCTGGAGCCAGCCTGCTCCAGGAAAGCGGCGATGTCGCCGTCGAATACGTCACGGATGCTCTCGCCGACAACTTTCAGGGCCAGGCCATTGCCTCCGAATCGCGCAACCAGGTTGGCCCAGGCTTGCTGATCGCCCGTAAGTTGTTTGTCGCCTAACAGGACCCGCCCTTCGCGAACACCGAGACCGCCCAGCTGCAACCGTCGCAATCCGCGATCCAGAAGAGCGAGCTCGGGAGGTGCCTCCCGACTGGTCACGAGCAGGCAGCTCTGATGCCGGGTTTCGCCGACGGCGCGCAGCAGTCTGCCGTATCCGGTAAAGCCGTCTCGATAGCGCCCCTCCGATTGGCCAGGTTCGAGCACCGTTTCGAAGTTGTCGAGGACCAGCAGACTCGGCTCGTCCCGCAACAGTTGAAGGAGCAGGGCAAGCCGCGACGGTTCGCCCTCTGGCGGCACCAGGTGGTGCGCGGATAAGAAATCGATCGCCCCCGCAAGCCAGTCGCCGGCCAGCGGGGCGTCGCGCAGGCTTCGCCAATACACGCGCTGGAAGCTCGAGGCAGCATCCTGAGCGAGGCGCGACGCGAGAGCCGTCTTGCCGATCCCACCAATGCCGAGCAAGACGGCGGCGCGGCAGCGCTCAACGACTACCCATTCGCGAAGTACGGCCAATTCTTCAGCACGCCCGACAAATGTGAGAATGTCCGGTGCTTCGCCCCAATCTTGAGTCCGCTCGACGAAGGGCGCAGGTCCGGTAGCCACCTCTGGAGTTGGCTCGGTTCGCAGGTCTGTGTGCCGCGCGAGAATTCCGTGCAGCCACGCCTGGTCCAGTGGGGAGTGCATCCGCGGCGCCTCGCGCAACACTGCTGTCCACAGCTCGTTCGCCTCTTGCTGCTCACGCCCAACTGTCAGTCCGCCGAACTCGAACAGCACCAGGATCAAGGCCTGCAGCCGCTCCACTCCGGGGTAGTAGGCGCCAGATTCCCAGTCCTGAATGGAGCGCCTGGTCGTGCCGAGTCGCTCGGCAAGATCGCGCTGGCTCAGTCCTGTCCGTCCGCGGTGCCGCAGCAAGAGCCCCGC
>CBJLVJ010000332.1:0-4582 GCA_966426465.1 uncultured bacterium
GTGGGACACTGAGCCGTGATCCTGCTAACGCCCGAGCAGCGCGCGACTCTGCGGGACTGGTTCCTCCCGGATCGGCCCGGCCCGCTGGTCGGGTTGCACGTGCTCCAGACCGGCCACGGGGCCTGCTTCGTCGACCGCTGGCCCAAGCCACGCGTGGCGCTGCTCCAGACCGGGGGAAACCTCGCGCTGGTGGGCGACCCCAGCTCGCCGACACCAGACGAGCTGCGACCGCGCCTGGTCGGCTTCGTGGACGCACCGGCAAACTTCGAGCCGCTGCTGCGCGCGACCGTGCCGTGCCTGGCGGTGTGGCCGCGCGTGATCCTGGAACTGCCAGGCGATCCGCAGCCGGTCGCGTCTGCCGAGGCGGTGATCCGTCTGCTGCGTCCCGCCGATGCCGGCCAGGTCGCGGGTCTCAGCCCGGAGGTGGCCTGGATCGCCGCGACGTGGAGCGGCCCAGCCGGCCTGGCAACGAGTGGCCATGCCTGGGGAGCCTTTCGGCGTGGACGGATGGTGGCGGTCACCTGCAGCTTCTTTGTCGGCGTGCACTATGAGGACATCGGCATCGTGACCGAGGCGGCCGAGCGCGGGCAGGGATTCAGTGCCGCGTGTGCAGGGGCGCTGTGCCTGGACATCCAGGGTCGGGGCCGACGGCCGAGTTGGAGCACCTCGCCGGACAACGCGGCGAGCCTGCGCGTCGCCGGGAAGCTGGGCTTCAGCGTGCAGCGCCGGGATCGGCTTCTGGTGGTCGGGCAGCCCGTTCCTGAGCCGGCGGGGCGACCCTGACAGCATCGGAACCGACACCGGACAGACCACCACCGGCAGCGATGTCGCCGCTACGCAGCCGCGGGAACCGGCCACGGCGTGTAGTAGCCCGGCCGAAGGATCGTTTGGCAATCGCCGCTAGCCCCATCGCTTCGGCGCTCTTGAACCAGTCCTCACTCATTCACGCAAGGCCGGATGCGGTCTGGCGTGAGACCGGCTCGAGTCGAGGCCCTTAACTCAGGACTGATCTCGGCAGGTCGACTGCCGGCACACACACCTGCCGTCGTCGGCGGCCTGGCAGGGGTTGGCCGCGTTGCTTGAGCAGCGGCTGGCACTCGGGCCGAAGACCGTCCGCGCCTCTGTCTCAAAGGTCCTGGTGGCACGACGATGGCTCGGACTGGGGAATGTCACAATCGACCCAATGCCCCAAGCCGCCCAGCGCGACCTGCGCGCTTTGCCCAAGGCGCATGTGCACCTGCACCTCGAGGGCGCCATGCGGCCGGATACGCTGGCCGACCTGTCGCAGCGCTACGGCGCACCGACGCCGGAGCCGCCTGACGGCAGCTTCCCAACCTTCATCCGCCTGTATCGCGCTGCCGCGGCAGTGTTGCGTACACCCGAGGAGTACGCCCGCCTCATGTACGAGGTGGTCGAGGACGCCGCGGCCGACGGCGCCGTGTGGGTCGAACCGGCGGTCTGGATCACCCCGACCCTGGCCGCCCACCTCGGCCTGGACAGCCAGGAGTCCGTCCTGCAGATGCTGCTGGACGCGGGAGCACGGGCGGCTCACGCCCTTGGCGTGGGCGTCGGGCTGCTCGTCGCGGCGAACCGCACCCGGCCACCGGCAGAAGCAGAGGAGCTTGCGACTCTGGCCGCGCGGTACGCCGGGCGAGGTGTCGTGGCGTTCGGGCTCGCCGACAACGAGGCACTGGGTCGGCCCGAGCCATTCGCGAGCGCCTTCGCCATTGCCCGATCGGCGGGCCTGATCAGTGCCCCACATGCTGGCGAGCACGGCGGACCTGACAGCGTCCAGGCCGCCGTCGAGACGCTCGGGGCGCGACGGATTGCGCACGGCGTGCGGTCGGCGGAAGACCCGCGCTTGCTGGAACGGCTGGCGCGCGACGCCATCTGCCTGGACGTGTGTCCCACCTCGAACGTACAGCTCGGGGTGGTCACCGGCCTGCGCGAGCATCCGCTGCCCACGCTGCTGGAATCGGGCGTCCCGGTCAGCTTGAATGCGGACGATCCACTGTTCTTCGGCTCGGGCCTGCTGGCCGAGTACGAGCTGGCGCGGACGCAGTTCGGCCTGGATGACGGCACGCTTGCGCACATCGCCGCGTGCTCGCTACGCGCGAGTGGCGCTCCGGAGTCCCTGCGCGCCAGCGCGCAGGCCGGCATCGATCGCTGGCTGGCCGTGAGCCATGTCTGAGCAGTCCGACACACGCTGCATGCAACCGGGGCCCTCGCCATATTTACGCAGGACTGCACCTGGTTCGTCTGTGCGCACAGGACCGCGTCCACCTGCTCACCAAGCGCTTCAGCAAGAAGTAGTCGATGCAGTGGACACCTGAAGGCGCCCACCTCCTGCTCCAGATCAGATCCCGGACCCTCAACGGCGACCTCGCGGCCTCATTCCGCCAGTGGTATCCCGCGTTGTCACTCAAGGACCAGTCGGCCGCCGACAACTTGCTCGCGGCCTGATCGCCCCCGTTTGTCATGCGCTCGCCCTTGCCGCTCGATTGTGGCCCCGCGCGCGCTCCCCGCTTGGACGGTGCAGCGGGCGCTTGACCGCAGCCGGCCAAGGCTGTATAGCAAGGCTCTGCGAGAGCTTGGCAAGCGCCCTGCCGCCGCCGTGACGGCCAGCGTCACCAGCGGCGCGCGGCGGTAGCCATCCACACAGCGTGCCTGCTGCTGACGTCGAGAGGTTGGAAACTGCGCGCCGTTCACCCGCCGATGGGCCGGCCATACTGGCTGGCGGCTCCGCACAGCGTCCTGACGGCAACTTCTGGATGCTCGTCGGCGATGGCGGCCTGTTCAGTCTGGCGGTCGTGTTCTTCGACCCGAGCATCGTCTTGCCGGTCTTCGTCGCCCTCTTCACCTCCTCACCACTCCTGATCGGCGCCCCCGCGGCCATTCGACTTGCCGGTTTGTACCTGCCACAACTGCCCGTAGCCATCGGGATTCGACACTTGCAGCACATCAAACCGTTCTTCTTCTGGCAAGCCGCCGTTGGACGCGCCGCGCTGGGAGGCTGCGTGGTCGCTGCCCTCGTGGCCAACGCCGTGCCGGCCGAAGTCGTGCTGACGGTCCTACTCGTCGCGTGGGCTGTGTTCTCGTTCACCGAGGGCGCGGCGACACTGGCCTGGCTAGACCTCGTCGGCGAGGTCGTTCACGCCCGACTGCGCGGTCGCTACTTTGGCGTCGTCGGCGCGCTCGGTGGCGCGCTGGCGATCGCGGCCGGGTTCGTGGTGAGCGAGGCGATGGCGGCGGACATCGCAGCCTCGACGTTCGCGCGCCTGTTCGGCTGGGGCTGCCTCGCGTTTCTGGTCTCTGTCGTGTGCATCGCGCTCGTGCGCGAGCGCCGTGACAACGCGACGCCCAGCCTCGACGAACCACCACTCAGCCATATTCGGTCGCTCGTCCGCGGCGGGCACCTGCTGCGAGTCGGAACTGCGCAAGTTCTGGCGGGCAGCTTGCAGCTCGCGCTGCCGTTCTATGTTCTCTTCGCGCGCGACAACGTCGGCCTGAGCGGTGAGTGGTTGGGGACGTTTATCGTCGCCCAGACGGTTGGCGGGTCAGTCAGCGCACTCGCCTGGGCGCGCATTGCGGAGCATCACGGCGCACGCCAGGTGGTGATGCTGTCCACCATGCTGCTGATCGCGATACCGGCCCTTGCCATGGCTGCTGAGCGGGCGTTCGGCGGCTTCCTGTTGCTGCTGGTATTCTTCCTGGCGGGCGCCGCGCGCGGCGGAAGCATGGCCGGCTTCTGGCAGTACATTCTGGACCTCGTGGCAAGCCCCGACCGGCGTCTGTTCATGGGCCTGGCGAACACCGCCAACGCACCGACGCTGCTGATGCCAGTGATTGGCGGCGTGCTCCTCGCGTGGGGCGGCTTCACGTGGCTGTTTGCCGCCTCAATTGCGCTTGGCGTGCTGGCGGTGATTGCCAGCGGCTTGCTGCCGCGGACCAACACTGACCTGTGAGGCTCGCCCGGGCAATCGACGTAAGCCCGCTCAAGGGCAACCCGCTCGACGCCGTCGTTCTACTGCTCACGCTCGCGGACTCCGCGACCCGACCGCCCAGCAGTACTGCAGTCCGGCGATCTCAAAGGTCCCCTCCGCCAGAGCCGCGTCGCGTGAGACGGCGGCAGCTCCTCGGCGCATCGCCAACATCGACTCGTGGCTACGGCCTAGCGGCCTCCGCAAATCCGAGGCTCGTCGGGTGCGCGAGGCCTACGGCGCGGACGCGGCCAACCTGGTGCGCCAGAAACCCTACCGGCTAGCGGACGACATCCACGGCATCGGGTTCCTCACCGCCGACAGCTTTCGGTTCATACTGGGCAGCGGCCCGGCCTCGCCAGTACGCCTGCGCGCCGCGACCGGCACCCCGCAGCAGCGAACGTAACGTTAGCAGGGTGGTTTCGGGCGGATGTGGCTGGGCCGTGTCCTTCAAAGGACTCACTCGTTGTGGAGGCACGCGTTGTGGAGGAAAGTGGTGATGGCATGGAAGACCCGGTATGTCTGCTCGGGCGGGCCGTGTAGCGGGTGGCCGATCCCGTCGAGTCGGAGGTGGCTCGCGCGTGGGAGGAGCCTGAGCCCCA
>CBJLVJ010000333.1:0-4582 GCA_966426465.1 uncultured bacterium
CCTCGAGCGAGGGCGGGATGAGCACGACGATGGGCGACGTCGGTCCGACCAGCGCGCCTGGCGAAACCTGGCGGTCGAAGACGATGCCGTCTACCGGCGCGACGACCTGCGTCTCACGGACGCCAAGCTGAGCCATCTCGAGCGCGGCCTGCGCCTGGTCGACCGCCGCCTGGGCAGCCTGCGCGTCCTGGTCGGTGTAGGGATTCGCGCGTGCGCGGAGCTGGGCTGCCGCTTGAGCCACCACGTGCTGTTGCTGGTCGATGTCGTAGGCGGTGTACGGCTGCTGCGCTTTCCGCACCTGCTGCTGAGCCTGGTTGACCAGCGCGCGCTGCGCTTCGATGTCTTGCTGCGTAACAGGCTGTGTCGCGAGCTGCGCTTGCTGTTCCGCCTGGGTGATCGCGTCCTGGGCCGCCTGGATCTCCTCGTCCTGCGGTCCGGCCACGATCTGCTCCATGCGCGCCTGGTCGGACTTGAGCTTTTCGCGCGCGGCATCCACCTGGGCTTGCGCCGCCTTGCGTTGTGCGTCGAGCGTGCCGTTCTGGGCAGCCTGCAGCCGTGCCTGCGCGACGTTCAGGTTGTCCTGGGCGGCGGTCAACTGGCTGGCGGCCTGACCGTGCAGGGCCTGCAGTTGGGCGCGTTGCGCCTGGACGCCACCATTGGTCAGCGCATCGAGCCGCGCTCGGGTGGCCTTCACGAGCGCCTGCGCGCTCGCGACCTGGGCCTGGAGGGCGGCCTGGTTGGCTGGCGCGCCACCCCGACGGAGCAGATCCAGCTGGCCCTGGGCGGCTTCGATCGCGGCGTCGCCCGCCTGGACAGCCGAGTCGGCGGCGGCCTTGGCTTCGCCGCACGCGGTGCTATTGATCGACTGAGGCGTGAAGCTCAGCGGCGGAGCGCACAGCCCGGCCGCCTTCTGTTCCAGCGCCGTCTGATTCGACTCTTCGGCAGCCTTCTGCGCTTGAGCGGCGCGGACGGCGGCCTCGGCCTGGGCGATCGACGCCTGCGTCGGATTGGCGGCCTGCTTGAGCGCTGCCTGCGCAGAGCTGAGCGACGCCTGGGCCTGATCGTAGGCCGTCTGGGCGGCCTGGACGTCGGCGGCGCTGGAGCCGGTCTGGTTGTCGAGCGCGGCGTTGGCCGAGCTCACCGCGGCCTGGGCTGCGTTGACCTGGCTCTGGAGTGTGTCGACCTGACTCTTCAAACCTTCCAGGTCGGCGGCCGACGTTCCGCCCAGCGCGGCGTAGGCGGCTTCGGTCGCTGCGAGCTGAGCCGTGTCGGCGCTGATGGCGCTGGCGGCTGCCTGGCGCACGTCGTCGGTGGCGCCCTTCTGCAACAGCGCCAGCTTTTGCTGCGCCGCGTCGATCGCCGCTTGCGCCTGCGCCACGGCTTCGGGCCGACCACCGCTGAGCATCAGGTTGAGCTTGGCGTTTTGCGCGGCCAACCCGGCCTGTGCCGCCGCCACGTCCTCGGTCCGACCCTGCGCCTGCATGGCGGCCAGCCGCGCTTGCTGTTGGCCGAGCGCCTCTTCGGCGCCGGCGATGTCATCGGGCTTCGCGCCGGACTCGATCGTGGCGAGCTTGGCCTGGGCCGCGGCGAGGTTAGCGCGCGCCTGCAGCACCTGGATCTCGGGCGAATCCTGTTCCAGCTCGGCCAGCAAGTCGCCGGCGTGGACTGGCGAGCCGATGTCGACCAGGACGCGCTGCACGCGTCCACTGGCCTTCGGCAGCACCGTGATCTGCTCGCGCGCGCGCACGTCACCGCTGAACGCAAGCGTTTGTTTGATTTCGCCGCGTTGCGCCGCCACCGCTGGCACCGGGAGCGGCTGCACCTGTGACGCGGTGGTCGAAGAGCCCGGCACGGCCAGTGGACCGCAGCCCGCGGCGAAGACAGCCGATCCGACGATTGCACCAATGACCTTGAGGCGGTTCATGCCACGGCCTCCTTGCTGCTCTGCTCGTTCGCGATCGCATCGACGGCGTCGACGAGATACTGGAAGGCAATTTCGACGGTATAGAGCTGTTCGGTGGTCAGCCGCGCCAGGATGGCGCTGATGGTCTCGTTACGGAATTGCAGGAGATCTTCGATGATCTGGCGTCCGCGTGGCGTAGGCACGACGCGTGTGACGCGGCGGTCGCGCGGGTCCTCGTGGCGGCTGACCATGCCCTGCTCGGCCAGACGATCCACCACGCCGGTGATGGTCGACAGCCCGACGCCGAGCGATGAGGCGATCTGGCCGCTGGTGGCGCCGTTGCACTTGGTCACGTAGATGAGGGACTTGAGCTGCGGCATGGTCAGGTCGACGCTGAGCCAGGCGCGGTCGCGCACGGGGTTGGTTTTCTGAATGACCGTCTCGGAACAATCCAGAATGCGGCGGATGCGCTGTACGCGATCGTCCATAGCCTTGATTACCTCGCTCCGACCGCACACTTCGGCCTGCCAGAATAGTTTGGGTGAAGCGAAATATACAGGGTGACGAAGGATCGCGCAACCGCCCGTTCGGGTGGAAGGCTTCGAGCGTCAAAGTAGCGGATCCTTCGCAGGCTCAGGATGACAAGCAACCTTTCCCGGGGACCTTGACGCGAGCAGCCTGGCCGGCTCAAGCGCCGCGTTAGCGGATGATGAGGGTGAGGCGCTCGCCGCCGCGCGTGACGGTCAGGCTGGTGGGTTGGCCAGGCGGACGGCGGGCGGCCACCTGCTCGAGGTCAGCCACCGAGCTGATCGGCCGGCCAGACAGCTCGACGATGGTGTCGCCCGGCTGGATGCCGGCGCGCTGGCCAATTGAGCCGTCGCGGACCGAGCCGACGTACGCACCCGGCCCCTCTTTCGCGTCAGCGACTTTCAGGCCCAGACCGGTTCCGCGCCGGTGCCGCGCAGCCAAGCGCTGCAGCCGCGGCATGTCGAAGCCGACAATCGCCTCCTCGTCATCCGCGATCACCGGCACGCCCATCTGGCGCGTGCGCTGCACCATCTCGCGTGCGGCTTGCTCGTCGACCGAAACGTCGCGCACCTCGAAGGGCACGCCCTCTTTGCGAAGGAACTCCTTCGCCCGAACACACCAGGGTCAAGTAGGTGTTGTGTAAACCGTGACAGCGGGCGCTTGTGTCATACCTCGTCGGGCACAAGTGTAGCCTCGGCGAAGCTCGCAGCGGCTGCTTTCAGGGTCGCCTCGACATCCGCCTCGGCGTGGGCCAGCGACATGAAGCCGGCCTCGAACTGCGACGGCGCAAGGTACACCCCACGTTCGAGCATGGCGTGGAAGAAGCGCGCGTACCGGCGGGTGCTCGACCGCCTGGCGGACGCATAGTCGGTCACCGGGTCGCTGGTGAAAAAGCCGGTGAACATCGACCCGACGCGGTTCGCGCTGTAGGCCACGCCTGCCTCGCGCGCCGCCTCGCCCATGCCATCGACCAGTCGGGCTGAAAGGCGTTCCAGGTGGTCGTACACGCCTGGCTCGGTGAGCAGACGTAGCGTGGCCAGGCCGGCGGCCATGGCCAGCGGGTTACCGGAGAGCGTGCCCGCCTGATACACCGGGCCGAGCGGCGAAACCATCTCCATGATCTCCCGCCGGCCGCCGTACGCTCCGACCGGCAGTCCGCCACCCACGATCTTGCCCAGGCAGGTCAGGTCGGGCGTGATGCGGAAGCGCTCCTGGGCGCCGCCGAGCGCGACTCGGAAGCCGGTGATGACCTCGTCGAAGATCAGCAGCGCGCCGTGCTGGCGGGTCAGGCTGCGCAGGTGCTCGAGAAAGCCCGGCTCGGGCGGAATGACGCCCATGTTGCCGGCGACGGGCTCGACGATGACGGCGGCGATCTGGCCGGGATGGGCGTCGAACGCGTCGCGGACGGCGGCCACATCGTTGTAGGGCACCGAGAGTGTCTGAGCGGCGGCCTCGCGGGGCACGCCCGGCGAATCTGGCTGGCCGAGCGTCAAGGGCCCGGAGCCGGCCTTGACGAGCAGGCCGTCGGCATGCCCGTGGTAACCGCCGTCGAACTTCAGGATGACGCCGCGGCGCGTGAAGGCGCGGGCCAGGCGCAGCGCGGTCATGGTGGCTTCGGTGCCGGAGCTGACGAACCGCACCAGGTCGATGCTCGGAAAGGCCTGCTGGACGAAGCGGCCGAGCTCGATCTCGGACTCGGTGGGCGCACCGTAGCTGGTGCCGCGCGTGGCGGCGTCCTGGATCGCGGCGACGACGCCCGGGTGAGCGTGACCGGCGATCAGGGGGCCCCACGAGGCGAGGTAGTCGATACAGCGGTTGCCGTCGACGTCCCACACCGCGGCGCCCTTGCCACGTTCGATGAACCGCGGCGTGCCGCCCACGGCTTTGAAGGCACGTACGGGCGAGTCCACGCCGCCTGGCAGTACGTGCTGAGCCGCGGTGAACAGCGCGGCCGACTTCGCCGTCGAGGGCGCGACCGTGTCCATGGTCAGCTCACCGCCGTCAATTGATCGCTCAGCGAGCCGGCGCCGAGCCAGCGCGCGACGTCCCTGGCGTAGTAGGTGATTGTCATCTCGGCCCCAGCACGCGCAATGGACGTCAGCGCATCCAGGAAGGAGCGGCGCTCGTCGAGCCAGCCCTTGGCAGCGGCGG
>CBJLVJ010000334.1:0-4581 GCA_966426465.1 uncultured bacterium
CACGAACCAGGGCCACACATCACGCGCGCCGCTCGTCGGGCTCGGCGTCGCGACAATCGAGGTGAAGCTCGGCAACGGTCGCGGAGTGATGTCCGACTCGTCCGGATCCAGTCGGTCGGCTGCAGGGGCGGCCGCGGGTTCCGATTGCGTCAGCAGATAGGCTGTCGCATTGCTGACGAGCAGCGGAAACGCGATCGACTTTTCGAGCCCGGTGACAGATGGGTCGAAGGTCATGGCCACCGTGGGGCGACCCTCCAGGCGGCCTTCCATGATCAGCGGGCCCTGAAACGTACCGAGCACGACGTGTGCCCAGCCGGGCACACCGGCCACCGACGGCGACTCATTCGCGAGCGCGGCCAGGTCCAGCCCCTGTAGCAGCGGATGCGAGGCCTGCACGCGAGCGCCGCTGCCCAGCCCCACACCAAGCAGGCGAGCGCTGCTTGCGGGCGGATCGACCAGCAGCAGGGGCCCGCCAGGCAGCCGTGCGGGCAGCACGCCGACGAGAACCGTCAGGTCCGGTGGCGCTCCTGTTTCGTTCTGTCGCACGTGGAGTGAGGGGACCGACTCGATTGCTCGCCGTAGCCCGTCGGAAAAGCGTCCCAGCAAATCCACACTCCGCGGCGGACCGCCTGGCGCCGTCGTTTCCAGGGTGTCGTCGAGTTGCAGCGCGTCGTGGCCGAGCAGGCGTACACCAACGCGGTGGGCCTCAGCCGGCAACGGAATGCTCACCCGCGCGCGGCCGCGTGGGCCAATGTCCACCTGGCGTTCATCGAGCGGCGCGCCATCAGCGGACAGGCGCATCGGCACGCGCACGGGATGGTCGGCCATGTTGGCGATTTCGACGAACGCGGTCTGACCTCGACCGCTCGGGTCCATGCGGACGACCAGGCTCGAGACCGCCTGGTTTTCGGAGCCGCCGCCGACAGGCACCACGTCGACGGGCGCGGCCAGCGGCCCGATCGCGGCTGGCGCTGGCCAGGCGACATCGGTCAGCAGCACGATCTGGCCGCGACGTTCGGGGGTCTGGGCGATCTGCGTGGACGCCAGGGCCAGCGCTTCGCGGATGGCTGGAGCCGTGCGACCCGGTTGGGCCGAGGCAATCGCCGACCGCGCGCTTGCAGGAGATCCGCTGGCCAGAAGCGACGCGTTGTCTCCGGCGCGAATGACGCTGACCAGGTCGGTCGAGGCCAGTCCGCCGAGACGGTCGAACGCGCCTGTGCGGGCCGCGTCGAAGCGCGTCGGCGCAACGTCGGTGGCCTGCATGCTGGCGGAGGCGTCCAGGATAAGCGCCAGGTGACGCGGCGGGTCGCTCGAGGCAACCGGACGCGCCAGGGCGAGCGCGGCGAGCGCGGCCGCCAGGAGCTGCAGGAGGAGCAACAGGCTCAGGGGCGGTCGCCGTCGGCGTGAGCGGCCTGTTCGCGCCTGCGGTAGCTCGGCCCACAGGAAGATGGCCGGCACACGCACGCGCCGGCGGCTGCCGAACAGCCAGTGGATGACATAGATCGCCAGCGGCACCGCCAGAGCCACCAGCGCGAGGGGGACCAGGAACGTCATCTGAGGATCCCCACGCTGCGGAGCTGGTCCAGGATCACCATGTTCAGGGGCTGGTCGGTGCGCACGCGGGCGTAGCGGATGCCGCGGGTGCGACACTCCGCGGCGCGCTCATCGAGCCAGGCCGCGTAGCGGGCGCGGTACGCCGCGAGCGTCTCGAGCGAGATACCCAGCTCGAGCACCCGGTTCGTCTCAGCGTCGACCAGCTCGACCTCACCCGAAAGCCGCGGGTCCAGCTCGTCAGGGCTCACGACGTGCACGACGACCACATCCGCCAGGCGCGCTTGCAGCGCCCCCAGTCCGCCAGCAACGCCATCGGGCGTCAGCAGATCGCTCACCACCAGCACAAGCGTCTGTCGCGAGGCGGCGTCGCGACAGGTCTCGATGGCTCCGTTCAGGTCAACTGCTCCGACAACCGGCGCGATGCGCTTCAATCCGGCCATCAGCTCGGGCATGCGCGAGCGGCGCCCAAATGGGCCGAGCTCCGCCGAGAGCCGGTCCCGGCCGAGACACAGGACGCGCACGCTGTCGGCACGGGACATCCCGACGTACGCCAGCGCCGCGGTGATGTCCGCGGCGAACGAAAGCTTGTCTGGCGTACCAGCATCCATCGAGCTCGAACAGTCCAGCACGAGGACCACGTCGAGCCGCTGGCGGCCCTCGGTCACCTTGACCTGAAGCGAGCCGAGTCGCCCGTAGACGTTCCAGTCGATACCCCGGAAGTCATCGCCCGGCTGGTAGGGTCGGTAATCGAGGAACTCTGTCGACGGTGAGGGACGACGGCTCCGATGCTCGCCGCCCAGGCCACCCCCTGCCGGCCGGCGCACGACAAACGAAAGCCGGTCGAACTGCTTGAGCACGTCGGCCGCGATCGTGAGCGCCACTGTGGTTCAGCCTTGCTCTGGGACCGCCGTCAGAAGTTCGGCCACAACGCGCTCGGTGGTGATGCCTCGCGCCTCTGCTTCGTAGTTCAGGATGAGGCGGTGGCGCAGAGCCGGCAAGGCCACGCGACGGACGTCGTCGAACGCGACGTTGACCCGCCCGGCCAGTACAGCGTGGATCTTTGCGCCAAGGATGATCGTCTGGGCGGCCCGCGGGCTGGCACCGAAGCGCACGTTTCGCCGGGCTGTCTCGGCTGCCTCGGGTAGCTCGGGGTGACTCGCCAGCACCAGCCTCACCGCGAAGTCGGCGACGTGCGTGGCGATCGGGATCTCGCGCGCCAGCTCCTGCAGCTCGAGGACGCTGCTGCCGTCCGCAACCGTGGCGGGTGGCTCGCCGCGCGGACCGGTGGTTCGCTCGACGATGGCTGACAGCTCGGCGCGGGAGGGGAACCCGACCTGCAGCTTGAAGAAGAATCGGTCGAGCTCGGCTTCGGGCAGCGGGTACGTGCCCTCGAGCTCGATCGGGTTCTGAGTGGCCAGGACGAAAAACGGTCTGGGCAGAGGGTGACCAATCGTGCCGACGGTGACGACCTGCTCCTGCATCGCCTCCAACAACGCGGACTGCGTTTTAGGGGTCGCGCGGTTGATCTCGTCGGCGAGCACCAGGTTGGCGAAGATCGGGCCGGCCTGGAACTCGAAGGCGCGGCCGCCATGGCCCGTTTCCAGCAGGATGTTGGTGCCCAGGATGTCGGCCGGCATCAGGTCGGGCGTGAACTGGACGCGGCTGTAGTGCAGCTGCAGCACGCGCGCGATCGTTCGGACCAGGAGCGTCTTGCCAAGGCCGGGTAAGCCCTCGAGCAGCACGTGCCCGCCCGCTAGCAGCGCGATCGTCACGCCGCGCACGACCAGCTCCTGGCCGACGATGACGCGCGCCACCTCGCGCTCCAGCGCCTGCACTGTGCGCCTCAGCCGCTCGATGTCCTGAGCCGCGGCCGCGCGGCCATCCGAGCTCACCTGCGTCATGTGTTCGCCTCCAACCGCGCGCGACGCGCTCTCACCGGAAATAGCCCCTGACGACGGGGCGCTGCTCACCCGGGACCAGGTTCTGCTCGGGCGCGACCTGGCCGGTCTGCTGTGCCCTGGCCAGCTCGGCCACGGTGCGGCCGCCGATCGACGGATCGGCGCCAAACTGATCTTCGGTGCCGTCAGACGGTCGCGCGCCCGGGCCGCCGCTCAGCATCGTCGGCACCTGGACCCGTTCGCCGGCCGTCTCGAGCCGCGACGGGTCGCCCGACACGTTCGGGTCGACGCCAGTCCCCACACCAGGTCCACCCTGCTGCCCATCCGCGCCGCCGCCCTGAGCGCCGCTGGCCGGCCCCGGCTGCTGTCCCGATTGCGCCGAGGCTGCGTCGGACGGAAGCCCGCTGCCGGGTGTCTGGCCCCGTGCACCAGTCGCTTGACTGGCCGCTTGTTGCTGCTGGAGCTTGCCGAGGTCGCGCGCCAGCTGATCGGCTGAAGCGCTGCGTGCGCCGCTCCGCTCCACCTGGTCGCCCAGCCCGCGCAGCGCCTGCCGTTGATCGTTGTAGCTCGGGCGGCTCAAGGCCTGGGCTGCCTGACGTTCCCTGTCTGACAGCTGTCGGTCAGCCTGGCTGGTTGCCGCCGCGGCGTCCTGGAGCGCCTGCGCCAGCTGCTGTTTGGCCGCGTCCGACAACTGGTCGGCTTCGTCCCCGAGACTTTGTAGCTCGTTGCGCGCGGCCGAAAAATCACCTTGCTGAATGGCGTTGGCCGCCGACTGACCCGCCGAGACGCTGCTCAGCGCTTTCGACAGCTTGTCGAGCGCGAGCTGCTCGTTCTGCTCCTGTTGGACGCGGCTGGCGAGGTTGGCGTCTGGCTGCGTCTGGACGGCCGGCTGCGTGTTGGCAGGCGCGCTGCTTTGCGCCTCGGAGGGCAGCGTTCGGTCGGCGACGTCCACCGGTGCTACCGCATCCATCGGCACGCCGACGCTCTCGGCACTCGGCAGGCGTGGCGCGGGAACCCGCACGAGGAGCAGCGAGGCGGCGGCCAGCGCCAGTAGCAGCGCGGCGAGCGCCGCCTCTCGACGCAGACGACGGACCTCGGTCAGCCAGGCCCGCGGCGCTGAACGGGCCCG
>CBJLVJ010000335.1:0-4575 GCA_966426465.1 uncultured bacterium
AGCACTGGGAGTGCCCGGCCCTGGCATCCGCTGGTCAGGCGTCGGGCCGGGGCACCACTCGCTGGGGTGTGACGCGGATCAGCACCCGGTTCTCGGCCAGCATGCGCTCGCGGAAAGTCTCGGTGCTCGTATCCTGGCCGCGTCGCCGATAGTAATCGGCCAGCAGCGGCATCGCCTCGGGCAGCCGTTCGATGACCGCTTCGCCCTCGACGTGCATCCACGGACCGGGCCAACGCTCGGTGAACAGACACAGCGTGGCGCGCGGATCGCGGGCCAGGTTGTAGGTCTTGGCGCTCCTGGCGCGGGTGGCGGTCAGGACGCTGCCGTCGTCGTCGGCGACGACGGACATCGGCGACGATTGCAGCCCGCCATCTTTACGCCGGGTCACCAGCACGGCCCGCGTGGTCTGGGCCGCGAACTGCTTGACGGCCTCCCGATCGGCTGAAGTAAGTGCCATGCCCACCATTGAATCCGCCCGGCCCACGTCCGTGCGCGAGGGCACGCCCGAGCCGCCCTGGACGCCCCGCTGCTTGAACGCCCGGTGCCGCGTATCGTAACCATCATCGATGGAGTAGAAATGACTGAGACGAGCACCGGTCGAGCAGGGTATGGTCACACGAAGGTCGGGGTCGTCGGGGTAGGTGCCGTGGGGGCCGCCACCAGTCTTGCCCTGATCGAGCGCGGCGTGTGTCGCGAGCTGATCCTGATCGACAAGAGCGCCGCCCGCGCACGCGGTGTCGCTCTCGACATGAGCTATGGCGCTCCGCTGTCACCTGCGGTTGATGTCAACGTCGGCGGTTACGACGCCCTGCTTGATGCCCAGCTGGTAATCCTGACAGCCGGCCTGAACGAAAAGGCTGGCGGAGCCACCGACCGGTCCGATCGGCAAGGCCGTCTCCGCCTGCTCGACGCCAATGCGGAGGTGTACCGCGAGATCGTGCCTCAGGTTGTGAAGTTCGCTCCGCAAGCGGTGCTCATGGTGGTCACTGATCCGCCTGACCCGCTGGCCGATCTGACACGCGCGCTTGCAGGACACGACAGAGTCTTTTCCACCGGAACTCTGCTCGACAGTCTTCGTTTTCGCGTCCACCTGGCGGGGCGACTCGGAGTGCGACCCGGTGACGTCGATGCGCTCGTGGTCGGAGAACATGGGGTGACGGAGGTCCTCGTGTGGTCGTCGGCAACAATGAATGGGATCCCCGTTCTCCGACTGCTCGAAGGGGGCGATCAGTCGGTGGAGCAGGCGCGAGCTGAAATTGAGGACGGCATCCGTTATGCGAATATCACGATCATCGAAGGCACTGGGGCCAGCCAGTATGGAATTGGCGCCGTGTCCGCTCGACTGGCGGAGGCTGTGCTACGCGACGAGCGCGCCGTGCTGCCGGTGGCCGCCTATAACCAGCGCTACGACACCACGCTCTCGCTGGTCAGCGTGGTTGGCGCGACGGGGGTGGTAAAGATGTACGAGCCGTCGATGTCCGACGAGGAGAGGCGCGCCCTCGAGACGAGCGCGGAAGCCCTTCGGAAGGCAAAAAGCCACATCCTGCCGCGATAGATCCAATTCCGCAAAGTGCGCTTGCCGTCCCTGTCGGCGAAGGGGTCAGCGAAGCGGCTGGGGTTGGCCTTCGACGAAAACCTGCTGGACCGCGCCCAGGCGGCGCACATCGGCGGCAGGATTGCCCTCGACGAGGACAAGGTCGGCAGCCAGGCCAGGACGCAGCGTGCCGAACTCGGCGTCGCGGCCGATCGCACGGGCGGCAGCGCCGGTGGCGGCGTGAATCACTTCGAGGGCTGACAGTCCGCAGCGTTCCAGTTGCTCCAGCTCGCGCCAGAACGTGTCGAAGCGTGTCAGACGCCAGCCAGCGTCGGAGCCGGCGGTCAGTCGCACGCCAGCGCGGTGGAGTCGCTCGACATTGCGCACTAGCGTCTCCAGCCGCCGCTGCCAGTTGTCGCGCTCCGCACCCTGCGGGAGCAATTCCGCCATATCGCGGAAGACCTGCAGTGTTGGCGTTATCGACAGGCCCGACTCGGCGAGCCGTTCGGCCAGCCCTTCGTCGTACGCATCGAACTGGCCGGGCGCGCCAAAGTAGCCATGCTCGATGCTGTCGACTCCGGCTGCCGCGGCACGCTCGATTGCCGCGGTGGCGGTGCAGTGGACGGTGACACGGCGACCCAGCCCGTGCGCGGTCTCCACAACCGCCCGCAGTTCCTCGACCGAAAAGCTGGCGTAGTCGGTCAGACTGCCGGGTGTTCCACCGCCGGAGCCGGCCACTTTGATGAAGTCGGCGCCAGCGCTGACCAGCCGCCGCACCATCTGGCGCACGCCATCCACACCGTCGACTTCACCGCCGAACGGCCGCATGTGGCCGCCGCTGATGGTCAGCGCCCAGCCGGCCGCGAGGATGCGCGGAGTGGCCACGAGCCCCTCCGAGCTGGCATTCCGAACATCCAGGACGGTTCGTCCGCGCGAGCCACAATCCCGCACGGTGGTCACGCCCGCCGCGCGTGAGGCCGAGGCGTTGAACGCCGCGCGCAGCGCGAGCGCCACATCCGAGTGGCCATCCATGTACGGGACGAACGGCGCGTTGTCACTGGCCAGCGTCAGATGCGCGTGCATGTTGATCAAGCCGGGAAGGAGACACGCGCCAGGTGCACGCACCACCGTGTCGCCTTCGCGGGGTGAGAGCTCGCTTGCCCGATCGACGGCTTCGATACGACCGTCGGTGCGGAAGGCAAGCGCGTGTCCTTCAAGCGCCGGAGCACCCGTTCCATCGATCAGCCAGTGTGGATAGATCACGGTGCGCATGGTTGTCACACTCTCAATCGGGGATCGAGGGCGTCCCGCAAGCCGTCGCCCAGCAGATTCAGCGCGAGCACTGTCAGCATGATCGAGAGGCCCGGAAACGTCGCAATCCACCACTGCTCGCGCAAGTACTGGCGGCCTTCGCTCAGCATGCGGCCCCACTCGGCGGTCGGCGGTTGGCTGCCGAGCCCGAGAAAGCTGAGGGTTGCTGCCACCAGGATTGCCGCACCGACGCCCAGCGTACCCACGATGATGACGGGCGCAACCACGTTGGGCAGGATGTGGCGGATCAGGATTGACGCATCGTTGGCGCCGACCACGCGCGCGGCGTCGACGTACAGGTTTTCTCGGGCCGATAATACCGACGCGCGTGTCAAGCGCGCATATGTCGGAATCGACGATACGCCGACGGCGATCATCAAGCTGGTGAGACTCGGTCCCAGGACGGCGACGATCCCGAGCGCCAGGAGAATGCCCGGGAAAGCCAGCATGACGTCGACCACGCGCATGAGCACCACGTCTACCCAGCTCCCGTAATACCCGGCCAGCAGTCCGACGCACACGCCGGGCACGAGCGCGATGCCCACAGCGATCGGTCCGACGACCAGCGAGATGCGGCCGCCGTATACCACGCGACTGAGCACGTCGCGCCCGTACTGGTCGCTGCCGAACAGATACGGCGCCCCGGGGCTGTACAACGCGTGCGTTGGGTCGATCCGGATCGGGTCAGGCAAGGGCAGGAGTGGGGCCAATACGGCCGCCGACGCAAGCACCACCAGCGTCACCAGGCCCGCGACGGCGCCTTTGTTGCGCAGCAGATGCCTGGTGTTGGAGACGAGCACCGTCAGGCGTAACGGATGCGCGGATCGAGCACGGCATACACCAGGTCGACCGCGAGGTTCACCAGCACGTAACTGACGGCGACCACCAGCACCACGCCCTGCACCATGGGGAAGTCCTTGTTGAGGATGCCGTCGATGATCAACCGGCCGAGGCCCGGGCGGGCGAAGACGGTTTCGACCACAAACGTGCCAGCCAGGAGCTGCCCGAATTGCAGTCCGAAGATCGTGACCACCGGAATCAGTGCGTTTTTCAGCGCATGCCGCCCGATCACCGCCCACTCCGCCAATCCCTTCGCTCGGGCAGTCGTCACGTACTCCTGCCGCAGCACCTCCAGCATGCTGGAGCGCGTCAGTCGTGCCAGGATGGCCGCGGCACTCAAGCCCAGGGTAATAGCCGGCAGCACGAGATGTTGCAGATCTCCGCCGCCGGTGGCTGGCAACAGCCTGAGGCGCAGCGATACCAGGAAAATCAGCAGCAACCCCAGCCAGAAGCTCGGCATCGATACACCGAGCAACGCCACCAGCATCGAGCCCAGCTCCAGCCACGAGTGCTGGTTCGCGGCAGCCACGATGCCCAGCGTCACGCCAAGCACGCCGGCCACGATCAGCCCGGCGACGGCGAGCTGCAGCGTGGCTGGGAAGTTGTCGGCGATCTCGGTGGTGACCGGCCGGCGGGTGCGAATCGACGTGCCCAGGTCGCCGTGCGCGGCGTTCCACACGAACCGCCCGAACTGCATCGGCATTGGCTCATCCAGGTGGAGCTGCGCGCGAAGCCGCGCGATCTGCTCTGGCGTTGTCTGGAACTCGCTCAACATCAACTGGACTGGATCACCGGGGACGAGCTCCAGCATCGAGAATACCAGCAGCGACACGCCGAGCAGCACCGGAATGGTCGCCGCCACGCGACGAGCAATATACGCGTTCACGAGC